>CASEMM010000001.1 GCA_949289095.1 uncultured Eubacteriales bacterium
CGGGCAGGGTCGCAGTCATCGTCGGAGGAAACACTCTCACCGAAAGGGCGGTAAAAGACGCGGTTTCGGTATGGGCGGCGGAGGACGGCACGCTTGCGTATTCGTCGGGCGGCACGGCGCGGATGTGCAGGGGTACTGCGGATATATGCTCGGCGGAGGGCGACGCGGTCGTTGTGACGGGCAGCGGAGACAGAGCGGTCATGCACGTTCTCGGCGGCGGCAGGATAACTGGGGTGAATGCGTACGGCACGGTGTATTCCCGCATCACGTTGGCGCTCGCGGTGTGCGCGTACCTCGGCAACGTCGCGGAGCTGCACTCCGACAGGACGGAGCTGTATTCGCCGTCCGGAGCGCACATACGCACGCGCACGTTCTCGCACGGTGCGCTGACGGCCGTGCATGCGTCGCCGGCGGGGTTCGGCGTAACAGCGGAAACGGACGGCATGAAACGGTACGCGCTGATAACGCCGTCCGTGTCGCGCGTACTGACGGGCGGACTGCCGTCAGGATACGACGGAATGCTGGCGGCATATGCGCTCGGCGACGGAAGAACGGGCATATACGACGTGAGCGGCGCGGACGCGGAACTTGTCGGATATGCGGATTCCGGGGAGTTTGCGTTTACCGACGCGCTGTATTCGGTTGCCGACGGCGGAAAAATAACGCGGCGCGCGGTTCTGCGCACGCGTGCGCTGCTGACCGGGGACGGGTTTGTTTCCGGAGGTACGTACGAGATCGCGGGGAGCGTGATGACCCGCGCCGCGTCCGCTGCGACGGTGACGGCGGAAGGAGGATGATATGGAGATAATTGCGGCGTGCATAGAGAGCGGATGTTATTCCGCGGTGTTCGCAATAATGCTGGCGTTTGCGGTCAGAACGCACATCAGACGGGAAAGGTATTACCGCAGTCTTATAAACGAACTGGCGGCGGGACTGTGCGATCTCGATCGCGTGAACGTGCGCCTGGACGAGATCTGTTCCGGCATGGCGGGCGTGAAAAAGCATGAAACGGAAAGGAGGGAGGACGTATGCGCATTCGCGGAGCGAAAAACTACGGCGGCGGAGAGCTCCTGAGCGCGTACGCGGCAAACGACGGCACGGAGATATACGTGCGCTCGTCGGGAGCGATAATATGCCGTACGGAAAGCGGGGCGACGGCGGCGGGTTACGGCGACGCCTGCTGCATGACTCCGGACGGCAGGGTGACAGTAAAGGGAGGAATTCCGGTATATGACGATTGACGAAGCGCGTCTGCTCAGACGCAGGATAAGGGAAGCGGAATTGCGGATATACCGTCCGCAGGGAGATAAGTGACATGGCATCATTCGCAAAGTATCTTAAAAAGGCGGCGGACGAAGCCGCAAGGAAACCGGCAGGGGAAAGAACCGGCTCGGATACGGGCGTGCGCTCTGCGAAAAGCGCGTCTGTCGGAGAGGAAAAAGCGGAAGCGCTCATGACGGAAGAGGAGCTGACGGCGGAACTGGAACGCATAGAGAACAAATACGCCGTTTCGGACAGCGGCTCGGCGGGAGGCGAGGTGTACGAGCGCATGGAATACGACGCGCCTACAGACGAGGAGCTGAAAAGCGCTGCCGGGACGGAACTTTCCGTGTGGAAAGACGAAAGTCTGAAAGCCATCGAAGAAGATGCCGAAAAACGCAGAGCGGCGGCGGAGAGCGCCAGGGAAGAGAACGCGCGTACGGCGGCGGAAGCCGAAGCCGAGACGGAAGCCGAATATGCAGACGCGCTGCGCGCATTCGAAAACGATATGATAAAGCGCGGGCTTGCGCGGTCTTCCGTCGCTGCCGGAGGAGCGGCGGAGATAGAGGAGAGCAGAGCGTCCGCACTGACGGACGCGCGCGCCGCCGCAGCGGCTGAGAACAGCCGCATTGAGGAGGAACTGCGCGATCTCGAAGCCGACAGGGAGCGTGCCCTTGCTTCGTTCGACATTGCGTATGCCGCGGAACTGGCAGAGCGTATGACGGAGATGGCGGAAGAGCGGGACCGCAGACTTGCGGAAGTCATCGAATACAACAACAGGCTGACGGAGCAGGAGCGTGCGGAAACGGCGGAGGCTGCGGAGGGCGGGACGGTTCGTCCGGGGGAAGTGCCGGACGCGCTCAGATCCGCATACAATCTCGAAAAGTACAACGCCGTAAGGGCTTATCTTTCGGGTATGAGCGCGGACGAAGCGCGTGTGCGCGTACGCAACGATCCGGTCGTCCGCGATTCTCTGTCCGATTATTATTACTATAAACTGTACGCCGAGTTCGGCAGATGAGGAGGAATCATGAGGATAACAAAAAAGACCGTGATTGCGATAGCGTCTTTCGTGCTGCTGCTGTTGCAGGCGTTCGGACTGAAAATAGACGTGCCCGTGGTGAACGAAGCAATCAGCGCTCTTGCGGGAGTACTCGTAATGCTCGGTATTGTTTCCGACGGCTCCGGCGGCACGGGCGCGGGAGAAAACCGGGACGCAGATGCGGACAGCGCCGCGCCGGACAGTACTGCCGCGGACGGCGGTGATGACGGCGAAGAAGATGCCGACGGCGGCGAAAACGCGGAAAATACGGATAAAACGCAAAATTGAGTTGACAACGGGGCGGGAATGCGCGTATAATTGATGACGAAAAGGCGAAAACCTCTGAAGAACTTTCAAACAAGGAGATATCATACAATGGAACCCAGACTGTTTCATCAGGAAGACTGCGACCTTTCCGTTCTGAAAAAGAAGACGGTCGCCGTTATAGGTTACGGATCTCAGGGACACGCGCACGCTCTTAATCTCAAAGACAGCGGCGTGAACGTCATCGTCGGATTGTACAACGGCAGCAAGAGCTGGAAGAAAGCCGAGGACGCGGGACTCACAGTCATGACCGCAGCCGATGCGGCAAAGAAAGCCGACGTCATTATGATCCTCATCAACGACGAGAAGCAGGCTAAAATGTATAAGCAGGATATAGAACCCAACCTCACCGAAGGCAAAGCTCTTGCGTTCGCTCACGGATTCAATATCCATTTCAAGCAGATAGTTCCGCCCGCAAACGTGGACGTGTTCATGATCGCGCCCAAAGGTCCCGGTCACACGGTGCGCAGCGAATACTGCGACGGTAAGGGCGTGCCCTGCCTTGTCGCCATTCATCAGGATTATACGGGCAAGGCGCTCGACATCGCGCTTGCGTATGCTGCGGGTATCGGCGGCGCGAGAGCGGGCGTTCTCGAAACGACGTTCAAGTGCGAAACGGAAACCGACCTGTTCGGCGAGCAGTGCGTGCTTTGCGGCGGCGTTACCGCGCTTATGAAGGCGGGATTCGAAACGCTCGTGGAAGCCGGTTACGATCCGAGAAACGCGTATTTCGAGTGCATCCACGAGATGAAGCTCATAGTCGATCTTATTTATAAGGGCGGTTTCCACACGATGCGTTACTCCATATCCGATACCGCGGAATACGGCGATTACAAGATAGGCGAGCGGCTCATCACGCCCGAAGTGAAAGCCGAGATGAAGAAGGTGCTCACCGAAATACAGGAAGGCAAATTCGCTTCCGACTGGATCGCGGAGAACAACAACGGCAGGGCGTACTTCTATGCGAAGCGCGAGAAAGAAGCCAATCATCAGCTCGAAAAAGTCGGCGAAGAGATCCGTTCGATGTACAGCTGGTCCAAGAATACGGATATAGACAAAACGGTCTGATCCGCATGATGTCGTCAACGAAAGCCGCGGCGGAAATTCCGCCGCGGCTTTTTCGCACGATTTCGCGCCGCGGGCGGCGCGAAACGCTTGATTAAAACGCACGGTTATATTATACTGTTAATATCAATTGTGCCGCAGCGGCAAGGGAGAGAGAATGACGGAATTTGACAGATACGTCGACGGGAGCGACGAAGCGGTATATGAGTTTTGCGACGCGTGCCGCGCTCTGCCCGACGTGAAGTTTATAATGGCGGAGCGCAAGATAAGCGAACTGCTCGTCATGATTGCGACATCGGATAAGTTGCAGGCGATCGTCGCAAAAGCGTGCGCGGGGTATGATTTTGCGGACTCTTTCGCAAAATCGCGGGTGAAAGCGGGTAAAAAATATTCTCTGCTGCCGCCTTCGCGTCCGAGGGATCTGATCGCGTTTGCGGTCAATCTGCTTTTTGCATTCGATACGCGCAACGTCGGTTTGCAGGAGTTCCTCAACGAATATTATTATTCGGGCAACGGCGTGAGCTTTGCTTTCGGAACGTTTGCGGGGCATATAATAGCGCCGCTTGCCGATTGCGTGCTCGGCGAGCTTCGCGCGTTCAGCGAAGAGGCTCACGACGCGATCCCCGCGCGTGAGGAGACGGTGACTGAAGTCGAACCCGTCGTCCCCGACGAGGCGGTGTCCGATATCGTGGGACGCATAGCGGATATGTGCGATATCGCGGAAAAGACGGGCGCGGGCAGCCGCGAACTGGACGAGCTTTACGCAGTCTGCGGCGGTCTCGGCGATTGCGTGAGCAAGCGTGATACCCGCATGATGCGCACGCTTCTCGTCGGCCTGCGCGGAGTGGTGAACGCGTCTCCGCTGCTGCGCGGCGCGCTTTCGGAGAAGGTGGACGAGCTGGACGAAACGTTCGGGCATTTCGGAGTCTGACATGATAGAACTCGTAGGCAAGATAGGTTCGATGGCGCTCGTGGACGCAAAACACGGCGATATCGACTACAATAAATTCGCAATGATAGGGCATTGGCTGAAACCCGGTACGGTATGGGTGACGTCGGGCGCGGTGGAGATAGGCAGACTGGACTATATTCGCCGCAGCGGCTGTCTGCTGACAGGCAGCGACGAAGACGTAAAAGCGGACTATTCTGCGCAGGGGCAGGCGATACTCATGGAAACGTACCGTCGTTTCATCGATCCGCGCTTTTCCGTACGTCAGGTGCTTGTCGAACACGCGCATTTCAATAACGACGTGTCCCGCGCGCATATACTCTCTCTGCTTGTCCGTGCAAGCGAACAGGGCGCGATCCCCGTCGTGAATTATAACGACGCGGTCGCCGTCGAGGAACTGCGCAAGACCGAACTTTCCAACCTGGCAAAAGCGGGCAGGAATACCGTCGAACTCGTGGATAACGATGAAACGGCGGCGCAGATAGCCTGTCTGACCGGTTCAAAGCGTCTGCTCATACTTTCGACTCTCGACGGCGTGTATTACGATATCAACGACAAATCATCGCTTATTACCGAGATAACGGGCACGAAAGAGGAAGTGCTGGGTAAAATAGACGAGTATAAGAGCCGCTGTAAAGGCGCGTCCCGTAAGGGTGCCGGCGGCGCGGCAGCCAAGCTCGAATACATCAAACCCTGTATCCGCGCTGGTATCGAGGTCATTATCGGGTCGGCTTCGCACGACATACGCAACGTTCTTTCCGGCGCCGTCCCCCGTACCCGCATCGCTGCCGAATGAACCGCGAGATTTATTGAAGAGAATTTTTGCAGGGAAAGACCCCTCATTGAAAAGAGGGGTCTTTCACCCTGCACCCCCTTTCCCGAGAAACTTACATTGGGGTTACCCCCATAACCGCGCCTGCGGTGTCTTTTCAAGAATCTGTCGCGTTTCCGAGTCGCCGCAGGATAACCTTGCGGCGACCGTTTCCGCTCCGCTCACTTCGGAAACGCGCCATTCACTATGAAAATCCATCCGCAATCGCTGCCTTCTCGTGGGGATAGGTTACTTGATTTGAGTAACGGCATATATGTTTTATAAAAGCAAGGAACAACCGAACTTGTCATCGGTTGTTCCTTTTCGCATAATAAGGTTGAAATATTCTTCGCGCGAGTAAATCAAGGCGTCAGCCTTAACAAGGGGCTTGTCCCCATGAAAAGAAAAAAGCCCCTGTAATCGAAAGCTACATATTGCCGACCGGGCAGGAAAGCCGACGGATTTTCGGATGAAAAGGCGCACGGCGAGCTTTTGATTGGCAGCTTTCGCCGTTTGCTTCTTTTTCCGAACAAAGTTGAAATATTCTTCGCGCGAGCAGTTAAGGCTGTGCCTTAACAAGGGGCTTGTCCCCCTCGCGCAATGAATCCTTTGGCGTTCGCGCAATGCCCAAGGAGCACTCGCGCCGCGCTATGGCGCGGCTGTGAGTGTGAACGCAGACAAACAAACGGCGCGAAAAATAACCGTTTACGTCGTAAAACACGCAATTTACGCTGTTGCCGTTGACAGGCGCGGTTAAAAGAGATAATATATATGCGAAAGGAGAAGATAATGGCGGCAAAGCTCAAACGCATTATTGCAATACTTCTTATTATAATAGCGTTTCCGATAGCGCTTGTTTTTGCCGCGTGTTCGAAAGACAAAAACGAGCCGCCGCCGAGTGAGAGCGTCACTCCCGAGCCGGAACTTCTTCCGGGGTACGATACGTCCGGAGTGAAGCTGTCGGAGGACGCCGGCAAAGCCGCCATAGAGATAAGCGGCGCGGCGTTCGAGGCGATGCAATACACCGACGGCGATTTCTCCATGAAATACCGCGTGCACGTTCCCGAAACGACGAAAAATGCGCCCGTCGTGATGTTTTTCCACGGCGCGGGCGAGCGCGGCGACGATAACGAAAAACAGCTGACGACTTACAGCGGACTCGAAACTGCGCTCGAAAGCAGCGAACAGCTTGACGAAGCATTCATAATTGCGCCGCAGTGCCCCGGTACTGCCGGAAATTCTTCGCCGTCCGTCGGCATGAAATGGGTGAATGTAAACGCGTGGAGCGACTGTCAGTATTCGACGGATACGATCGAGGAGTCCGAGCCGCTCGAAGCGGCGCTTAAACTGCTCAAAGCATACGACGAGGAATACGACATAGACAACGACCGCATATACGCGACGGGACTTTCCATGGGCGGTTATGCGACGTGGGACATTCTCGTCCGTCATCCCGATCTGCTCGCCGCCGCGGCTCCAATATGCGGCGGGTGCGATACGGCTAAGTGGGAAGAGCTGACGGACACGGCGATATACGCGTTCCACGGTCTTAAAGACACTACGGTTCCTCCTGCGGGTACGACCGCAATGTACGAACATCTGGAAAGCTACGGCAATATGGAATTCACGCGTTATTCCGGCGACGGTCACGGCATATGGGACAAGGCGCTGTCTTCCGAAGGGCTTGACGGCAGGGATTTGTTCGACGACTGTCTGTTCACGCACACCCGCGACGAAAGTAAATGATATATGCACATATGCGCACATGCCGCTCCGCGATCGGAAACACACGCGGAGCGGTTTTCCGTTTTTCGGGCACGGGCGCCGCATCGGCATGCTGAACTTCGGGCAAGGCGGCGGCTGCCGGCAAAATCCGCCGCGCGGCGCGGCATGGCGCGGAAGGTATCGCTTTATGACGAGCAGCGCGGAATAACCGAGGTCATCCGCAGCCGGGAAAAGCAAACGGGCGGGTGCGGGATAAACGAGCATTTTTCGCTTGTTCGGTTGCGGATAATAAAAAAATCCCGCACAGGCGGCGCGAAATATGAGAAAATACGCGCAAAAAGATTGTAATTGCATGAAAAGTATGTTAAAATAGCATTACCGTAAACGTGGGGGGGG
>CASEMM010000002.1 GCA_949289095.1 uncultured Eubacteriales bacterium
GCCGTCTTGCGGAAACGCGCAATACGACGTAAAGCACGCCGCCGTTTCAGGCTTTACGCGGCGCAGCGGTCTGCCGGCACACGGAAAAACGCCGCCCGGTTTTTCGGGCGGCGTCATGACATCCGTCAGAAACCGAAAGTCGGTTTCCTGAAATTATTTACCGCTGATATCGCGGAACCGTTCATTTCATCGCAACGCGAATATCATCCTAAAAACGGAAAAATCCCTTCCGAAGACGTAAGCGACGCGATAAAATCGTCCGGGACGGGATCACGCGTGCAGAGCATACCGCTCGCGGCAAGACAAATCAGACGGGTTTCGAACGCAAGATCCGCGGTCGGATTATACTTTCCGCTTCCCGTTCCCAGCCGCACTGCCGCGCCGAGCGTATGGAGCATGCGCAGCGGAGGAATCCCGCAGCCGCTCCCCATACTGTCCGACGGAGTGAGTATCACGCCCGCTCCCGACTGAACGATAAGATCTATGTCGTCCCTGTCGAGATACACGCCGCCCGCGATGAACGAGTTTTTACCGAGCAGTCCGCAGCGGTGCGCGTAACCGACGGGCGTCATACCGTATTTTTTATCGAACGTGCCTACCTCGTCAAGCGTATTGCACGCGGAAACTATGAGCGGCGCGCCGCAGGAAAAACGCACTATGGCGTCGTCCACGAGAGCGTCGTCCGACAGATTCGTCAGCAGGCAGCCGTCGCCTTCGGCATAATCTTCTCCCGCCAGAGAGAAATTCACGGCGCGCGGATCTTCCGTTCTGCCGTCCCCCGCATAAAAGACAACGCCGCAAGCCTCTGCCCCGGCGCGTCCGAAAAAGTTTTTGTCAGTCGTGAATGCGTTGAGTATCATAATTCAAGCGAACGTATGAACGCCGCGGTTTCCGCCCGCGTTTCGGGATGACGCAGAGCATAGCTTATCGTCGCCTGCACCGCGCCCGCCTTGCTGCCCATATCGTATCGGTAACCTTCGAATTCATAGGCGCACACGCTGCAATTTTCGCACATGAGTCTGAGCGCGTCCGTCACCTGCAATTCGCCTTTTTTATCGGGCTTTATCTGCGCTATCCAGTCGAAGATCCGAGGGCTGAGGACGTACCTTCCGAGAGCCGCAAACAAACTGGGCGCTTCCTCGGGCGTTCCCGGTTTCTCCACTATCCCTTTGCACTCGAACGCGCGCGGATCGCCGAACATATTGCAGCCAAGCCGTGCGCTCCCGTAAAGACGGATCTTATCCGCGCTCACCGTCTGCCCGCCTATCACCGCGTCGCAGCCGCTGTCGAACGCAGATATGAGCTGCGCGGAAACGGGTTTATCCGCACGCACGAGGTCGTCGCCTGTCGAAAGCACGAACGGCTCGTCGCCGATAAACTCCCTCGCTTTCAGAAGCGCGTCCGCCATGCCCCTTGGCGTTTTCTGCACGGCAAAGATAAAACGCGCACCGCGGTTTATGCGCTGAAGCGCCGCAAGACCGCGTTCGTCCCCCTTTTTACGCAGCGTCTTTTCCAGCTTGCCCTTCGGAGAAAAATAACGGATGATCTCCTCTTTCCCCGGCGAAATGACTATACATATATCCGTCACTCCGCTGTCTATCATTTCGTCGACTATGTATTGCAGCACGGGCGTATCCACGACCGGCAGCATCTCTTTCGGCAGAGCCTTCGTCGCGGGAAGAAACCGAGTCCCCTGTCCGCCGCAAAGAATAACTCCCTTCCTTACCATGCGGTATTACCCCCTCACTTTATATATATTATCCTACGGCAGGTATCGCACCTGTAGATTCCGTCGTTTCTGAGTTTGCCGACGCTTCCCGGCGAAAGCTGCATGCCGCATATGCAGGACAGATCGCCGCCCTGCCCGACCGCCGCCACGAACACGGGGGGAGACATTCCGTCCTTGCGGGCTTTGGCATATACGTCCATAAGTACGGGATCGACTTCTTCCCGCAATTCGTTCATACGCTTTCTGACGGCGTCGCGTCTGGGCTGCACGATTTCCAGCTGTTTCTGCAACCCGCTCTTTATATTATCGTATACCCCCTTTATTTTCTTCTTTTCCTGCTGTTTCTGAGAACAGGACACGAGCAGTTTCTTTATCCTGTCTATATTGTTGACTACTTTATTCCGGCAGCGGTCAAGTTTGGATTTCTCCTTTTCCATTGCCGGCAGAAGCGCGGCTTTCGCCTCGTCCGTCGCGGCGGCGGCAAACGCCTTTTCGAGCTCGTCAATACGCGACTCCGTCGCGCGCGCGTCCGCGTACGCCTGTTCTATCTCCTTACCAAGCCTGTCCGCTTCGGACACGCTTGCCGCAAATTCCCGCTGTACTCCGTCAAACTCGCGCTTTGCCGTATCCAGTTTCTTTTTCTCCGGGTTCTTATTGAACTCCGCATCGATTTTTCTGAGCTCGATGTCCTTTTCCTGGTATTCAAGAATCTTGCCGAGATCTTTCATAAATCCTCCGTGCGGATGGGATCGCGTTCGGTAGCGCTCACCTCGAACGTAACGCCGAAACCCGCTTCCTCCGCGCGGGCCGAGAGCAGCCCGCCCAACCGCTTCATATATATTCTCTCCGCCGCGTAATGCCCGAGCACGACGATAGGCGTGCCGCATTCCGCGGCATACAGCGCGACGTGATGAGGCACGTCGCCCGTTATGTAACAATCCGCTCCGAGCCGTGCCGCAAGCGTCAGAAACTCGATGCTTCCGCCGCCTCCGTTCACGACAGCAACGGTATTTACCGTTTTATATTCGTCGCCGGCGACCGCCGCGCGCCTGTCTCCGAACACAGCCGCGCACTTCCTTGCCAGCGCGCCCGCCGTGGTGCGGCTCACGCTGCCTATCCTGCCGACGCCAACGCCGCCGCTTTCAGTCATCGGACGGACGTCAGTCAGTCCGATAAGTTCCGCTGCGTAATCGTTTATGCCGCCCTTACAGAAATCGAGATTGGTGTGAGCGCTGTATACGCTAACGCCCAGCCGCGCGGCGGCAAGTATCATACGACCCGTCGGCGTTTCATCCGTAACTCTTTCAATTCCGCGGAATATCGCGGGATGGTGAGATATAACGAGGTTATAGCCGCAGTCCGCAGCCTCCGCGACCGTATTTTCCGTACAGTCGAGGCAAAGCAGCGCGCCGCGCGTTTCCCCGCACGCGCTGCCCACAAGCAGACCGACGCTGTCGTCGAATCCGGGTTCGGTAGCCTCCTCAGGCGCGATTCCGCGAATAAGAGATATAATGTCTTTTATCTGCGCCATTTCAGAACCTCCCGTATTCTGTCCGCCGCCTTCGCGGTTCGTTCGCCTCCGGAAGAGAGCGCGGCGAGCTTTTTTTCCAGTTTTGCGATAAGCGCTTCCGTCGGTTCGTTCCAGTTCATGCCGAACTCTGCCTGCATGTCCGTCGGAACATCCATGTGCCCGCGCACTGCGGTAATGAGATCGTAATACTTTCCCGCAGATTCGAAACAGTAGTCTGACGTTATGCGCCGCCCGGTCTCCGCAAGCGCGATGCGCACAAGCTCCGCATGACTTTGGGGCGACAGCACTAACCGCGCTTTACCCCCGTATGCGCATACTATGTCACGCATAATATGCCCGCCCATGCCGCAGATCATTATGCAGTCGGCGTTTTCCGCCTCGTGCGGAACACCGTCCGCAACCGCATACGTTACGCGGTCGCCGAAACGGGCAAGCGTGCGTCTCGCTTTGGCAAGGCATATCGCGCTTATGTCGGACACCACCGCGCTGTCGCACAAACCGCGCGTAAGCGCGAGTTCGGTCAGTTTTGCGTGATCGCATCCCACTTCCGCAAGAATGCCCGTACGTCCGACGGCGTTTACTATCTCGTCGAATCTCAAGTTTCCGTATAGTAGCTTTTAAGACGTTTGCTGCGGGCGGGATTGCGCAGTTTACGCAGCGCCTTCGCTTCTATCTGTCTTATGCGCTCGCGGGTAACGCCGAACCGCTTGCCCACTTCCTCGAGAGTGCGGGGGTGCGAACCGTCTATGCCGTAGCGCAGACGTATGACCGCCTGTTCGCGCGGAGTGAGCGTTTCGAGCACGCTCATAAGTTCCTCTTTGAGCATGGTCGTTGTCGCCTGATCCTGCGGGCTTGCCGCATGGCTGTCCTCGAGGAAGTCGCCGAGATGACTGTCCTCCTCCTCTCCTATCGGCGTATCGAGAGAAACGGGATCCTGCGCTATCTTCTGTATTTCGCGCACCTTATCCTCGGTGATGCCCATTTCCTTGGCTATCTCCGCCGGAGTGGGGTCGCGTCCGAGCGACTGAACGAGCAGACGAGTCGTGCGGGTAAGTTTGTTTATCGTTTCGACCATATGCACGGGAATGCGGATAGTACGCGCCTGATCGGCTATCGCGCGCGTTATCGCCTGGCGTATCCACCACGTCGCATACGTCGAAAAACGAAATCCCTTCGTGTAGTCGAATTTCTCGACCGCTTTCATCAGTCCGAGGTTGCCTTCCTGGATGAGGTCGAGAAAGAGCATTCCGCGCCCGACATACCGCTTGGCAATTGAAACGACGAGACGCAGATTCGCTTCGGAAAGACGCGCTTTCGCCGCCTCGTCGCCCTCCGCCATTTTCTGTGCAAGTTCGACTTCTTCGTTGCCCGTCAGAAGCGGCACTTTACCTATATCCTTGAGATATACCTTAACGGGATCGTCGGACGATATGGAAACGTCGCTTATCAGCTTGTCCAGGGAATCGTCCTTGACGATGTCTATCTTGGTGTCCTTTACTTCGATGTTGTTTTCTTCGAGTATGCGGAGAACTTCTTCGATCTCGCTTACGGTAGCGTCGCACCCTATCGCGATCTTCTCGCCCACTTCGTCGTAAGTCACGCTTCCGCGATGCCTGCCGACGGCTATAAGTCGGTTGACTTCTTTGCGTATCTTTTCGCTGAGCGGCTTACGCTCCGCGGGAGTTTCCTGCTGCTCCTCGTTCTTTGCCGTCGTTTCGTTTTCGCTCATTTATCTGCCTCCGTTTTCTTCTCTGAGTCTTTTGATCTGTTTCTTGCAATCGTTCGATTGCTCGAGATATTTTATATCTCTCGTTTCGTCGTACGCCGCCGCAAGTTCAACGCTCTTTTTTTCCAGACGTCTTATTCTGAGATTGCGCACGCACATGCCGTAAACTTTTTCGTCCGAACCGGAAAGGTCGAAACCGATGATCTCCGGCAGACGATTCTGCACGCCCTCCGGCAAATCGGTATACAGCATTGCCGCAGTGTCCTTCATGCCGCGCATGCGGCTGTCCGTCACGGAATCGATGAGATTGCGCTCGAACCCGTCCGGAAAAATCTCAGTCAGGTCGCGCGGGTCGACATACGGCAATCCGGCGACATATGCCGCAAGGAGATAAGTCTCGCTCTTGTCGCGCGCCGGCGGCGGAGCGGGTTTGCTCTCCGTTTCCGCCGGTCTGTCGTCCTCGTCCGGAGTAACCTTTGCCTGCGCGCGAAGAACGCTCATCTCATATCCGGTTTCCTCGGAAACGGTCTTCAGATACTCTTCCCGTTCAACGGGGTTTTCAAGCCTGAGAATGCACTTCACCGCTTCCGCGGCATACTTCGTCTTGTCGTCGCGATCTGACAGATCGTATTGTTTTTTGAGCATCTCCAGCTTGTACGCCGTCAGCGGCAAAGCGTCGTCGAGCAGTTTCCGGTATGCGTCAGCGCCGTATTCGTTTATGACTTCGTCGGGATCTCTGCCGTCGGGCATTCGCGCGACTTTTACCGTAAGTCCGTTTTCACGGAGTATTTCCAGTCCGCGCATCGTTGCTTTCTGCCCCGCGGTATCGCCGTCGTAGCTTATTATTACCTTATCCGAATAGTTTTTGAGTTGCTTTGCCTGCTGATACGTCAGCGACGTACCCATACTCGCAACGGCGGTATCGAACCCCGCCTTGTGCAGGGCGATTACGTCCATATAACCCTCGCACATGATCACATACGGAAGCGGTCCCGCTCTGCGCTTTTTCTTCAGAAGATTGAGCGCGTATACCGTGCGGCTTTTGTCGAAGATCTCCGTCTGAGTCGAGTTGCGGTATTTTGCGGGAATGTCCTTGCGGAGCGCCCTGCCGCCGAACGCGACGACTTCGCCCGTGTTGCTTATTATGGGAAATATCAGTCTGCCGTGGAATACGTCGTACCACTTGTCCGCAGTGCGGTCTATCAGTCCGGCTTCTTTCATCTCCGTTTCGGTATATCCTTTCTCTTTAAGATGAGTTATTATCTCCGTATAATCGAAAGAATACCCTAATCCGAATCTCGTCACGATATTCGGCGGCAGACGGCGCAGTTCTATGTAATCTCGCGCAACCTGCGCTCTCGGCGAAGAAAGATTGGCGTTGTAATGGCGCGCCGCATCGCGCATGAGTGCATACAGCCGCAGCCGCTTTTCCTTGTCTATGCCGTGTTTTCCGCTCTTGTCGAAATGCGGCAGCTCCATATGCGCTTCGTCGGCAAGCATCTTTATCGCGTCTATCGTATCTATGTTTTCGATGTCGCGCAGGAATGTTATCGCGTTGCCGCCCTTACCGCATCCGAAACAATGGTACAGCTGTTTGTTGGGATCGACGCTGAACGACGGCGTACGCTCATTATGAAAGGGACAGCACGCCTTGTAGCTGCTGCCTGCCCTTTTAAGCGTCACATACCGCGATATGAGTTTGACTATATCGGTCTTTTCGATCAGCCGACTGCAAAATTCGCCGAAGTCCATTCGCTCCCCTTATACAAGCGCCCAGCCCTTGGGCACATATATCCTTTCAAAAGTGCGGACGAGATAATTATCCGTCATCGTAGCTATGTAATCGCATACCTGCCGCTCGCGCCGATCGGACGCGATGCGTATGTATTCCGGCACTTCGTCCGGATTTTTCATGAAATGATCGAATACGAACAGCACGACGTTATCCACTTTGCTCTCTTCCGCCTTCGCCACGGGCGAAAAATACACGCTTCCGAACATGAATTCCCTGAATTCTTCGGTCAGAGCCGCGGCGCGCGCACTCGGAGATACCGTCGGTTTGCCGTAACTGTTATCGATTATATCCGAGATCATCGCGTCTATTCGCCTGCCGTGAGTATCGCCGAAACCTTCGCGGACGGACCGCGGCAGATCGGACGCGGAAAGCACGCCCGCACGTATGGCGTCGTCGACGTCGTGATTGAGATACGCTATCTGATCGCTCAGGCGCACTATCATCCCCTCGACGGTGGACGGATTGCCGCGACGGCTGTGATTGCCTATGCCGTCGAGCACTTCTGCCGTGAGATTCATGTTTTCGAGTACTTCCGCGACGCGCACGGACTGCGCCTCATGACGGAACCCGCCGAACTCTTTCATCCGCGCGTTCAGAGCACGCTCGCCCGCATGCCCGAACGGAGTATGCCCGAGATCGTGCCCCAGGCTTATCGCTTCTGTCAGGTCCTCGTTCATACGCAGTGCGCGGGCTATCGTGCGCGCTATCTGACTGACTTCGAGAGTGTGCGTCAGCCGCGTGCGGTAATGGTCGCCCTCGGGAGCAAGGAACACCTGCGTTTTGTGCTTTAAGCGGCGGAATGCCTTGGAATGGATTATGCGGTCGCGGTCACGCTGGAAGTCCGTCCGTATTTTACAGGGCGTCACGGGGCGTTTTCTGCCTTTCGTCTGCGCCGACTTCTGCGCATACGGAGAAAGATATTTATCTTCTATCTCGCAAGTGACCTGTCTGTAATCCATTTCCTCCACCGTAAGGACGCTATTTCGCATCCTACAATTTTTGTTCTATATATAATAACAGAACAATGCACGTTTTGTCAAGTCAATTTATCGGAATTTTTGCGATTACGTCATTCTTATACGGCGTACGAAAGACTTTCCGGCAACGTCTCCGACGAAGCTCGGCTCTGCGAAAAGCCGCACGGGAAAGCGCCGAAACGCTCTCCCGTGCGAACGATGTGATGGGATATATTTGTCCGATAACGGCTCGTCGCCGCAATCTTCTTATACTGCCCGCCGATTTAGGACGGGACGTCCGAATGTCAGTCGGAAATCTCCGCGCTCACCCATATCGTGGCGTTCTGCACCGCCTGTTCGAGGGTTATCAAAAGCATTACGTTCTGATTGGAATACTTGAACGTCATGTCGAACGTCGTTTCATCGTTCGGTTGAAGAGTTATAACGCCGCTCGACGGAGCATTCGTCGTATCC
>CASEMM010000003.1 GCA_949289095.1 uncultured Eubacteriales bacterium
CTTCATACCCTAATTCTTTATCCAGCATATCTATTATAACAGATAATTTGAATTCAGGCGAGTACTTTGTGTTATATTTCTTTTCCTTTGACATAAAATATGCACCTCCAAAAGTCTGTCCAACTTTTGGGGTGCATTTCATCAAGGAAGGGTCCCCGCCCCCTGCAAAACTCTTCCACGGCAAAAAACTTTAATTCAATGTCGGGCTTGCGTGCCGTTGCTTGCAATATTTCCGCGGTAATGGTATAATTACAGACAAAAGGAGGGCGCCATGCACGTTTTCGGAGCGGTGATAGGCGATATAGTCGGCAGCCGTTATGAGTTTGCCAACCACAGAAGCAAGGACTTCGCACTGTTCGATATGCGCTGTTCGTTCACCGACGACAGCCTTATGACCATAGCCGTCGCGGAAGCGCTTACGAAGCGCGGCAGCGGCAGCGACAAGGAACTTGCCGATGCGACGATTGCGTCTATGCGCCGTATCGCGGCGGCGTATCCCGATTCCGGATGGGGCACGATGTTTTCGTACTGGCTGTTCGGCGAGGGAGATCCCGCGCCGTATAACAGTTTCGGCAACGGCGCGGCAATGCGCGTAAGCCCCGTCGGCTGGTACGCGAAAACGGAGGACGAAGTGCGCCGTCTGTCGCGCATAGTGACGGGAGTATCGCATAATCATCCCGAGGGCTTAAAGGGTGCCGAATGCACGGCAATGGCGGTGTTCGACGCACTCGGCGGTAAGAGTAAACGGCAAATACTCGAGCGCGCGGCATCGTATTATCCCGAACTGCCGAACATTTCCTGCGACGAACTGCGCAAAACCTATCTCTTCGACGAGAGCTGCATGAGAACCGTTCCGCAGGCGTTTGCCTGCTTTGCAGAGGGGCAGGACTTCGAGGACGTTCTGCGCAACGCAATTTCCGTGGGCGGCGATTCGGATACGCTTGCGGCGATCGCATGTTCTGTTGCGGACGCGTTTTACGGCGTGCCGGAGAGGATCGAATACGTCGCGGAAATGTATCTCACGGATGATCTGAAAAAACTCATGAGCGAATTTTTCGATCGTATCGGCAGATGAATTTACCGATACGCTGCAAAACGGTACGCGGAATGCGTACCGTTTTTTGTGTATTTGCCGTTAGCAAGGTAATCGTTCGCAACCCGTTTTCACGCATTCGGCGAATGCGCCGTTTGTGCGGTAATGCCGTTTGCGGTCCGCTTTCGCCATATCGTCGGCGGCGTAAACGGTGTTTTTAGGGGGAAGGGTGAGAAGTATCGGCATGCTTTTCGCGCGGGCGGACGTCACAGCCCTTTTTCCGCGATGTATGCGGAGAGCGCCTTGAACGCGTCGGTCCTGTCTTCCGCGGAGAATATCTTAATAAAGCAGCCCGTCAGCATGGGGTTTATGTCCAGTCCGCGTTCGGCGGCGCGCACATCCGTTCGTATGCCGTAGCACGGCTTGCCGAGAGCGTAGGCGATACCCAGTTCCACGCATGCGCCCTCGTCGGGCACTCTGCCGTCGAGCACCATGACGAGCACGTCCGCCTTTCGTATCTCCGACGTGTCCAGTCCGAATATGGCTTCCGCTTTTTTCTCTTCGCTCATTCCCGTCGTGCGCGCGGCTTCCATTCCGTCGCGCTGGGGCAGAAACACCGAGTACCCGGCATTTTCGAGCAATTCCGTCAGCTTTTCGTTGTATTCCTTTTCCGCGGCGCAGAACATAGGTCCTGCGAGATATATGCGTTTCATCCGATTACTGTGTGACCTCCGTCGTTTTTACCCATTATACAGCATTTTTCCGCATAAATCAACCGCTTTCGGCACTGCGGGGAATACCGCGTAAAATATGCGCCCGCGGCGGAGCGTCGTATCTTTGGCGCGCGCGGATAACGAATTTGCGGCGGACGTGTCGTAAAATCGCGTCCGCAAAGGCGCGGAGTACGCGGGCAAAATGCAGGACGGAGCCGCGCCGAGGGATACGACATATGCGTTATGAAATGCGGGCGCAAAGGGACGGAGCACATATGCCGTCGGGAGGACGCGGCGCGGTCATTGCCCGTGACTTGCGGCGCGGACATGTGGGAAACGGAGCAGAAGCAAAAAAGAAAGCCGCGCTTGATACGCGGCTTATGCAATAGTGTTGAGTTTATTCGTTTACCTTGTCTTTCAGTCCTTTTCCGGGTTTGAACGACGGGACTCTGCATTCTGCTATTTCCACCTTTGCCCCCGTGGCGGGATTAATGCCCGTTCTCGCTGCGCGCGTCTTTGCTTCGAAAGTCCCGAAGCCCGTGAGCTGCACTTTATCCCCGTTTTTCATTGCGTCGGCGATCACGTCAGTAAAGGCGTTGAGGAATTTTTCGGCAGCGTTTTTCGCAAGACCGGTTTCCTCTGCGAGTCTGGTCGTCAGTTCGTTTTTCGTCATGCCTGTGTTTCTCCTTTATATATGTTTTTTATGAGCGGCACAGCGCACTGGCGCTGCGCATGCTTTCCCGTTTATCCGCATCAATCCGCATGCACCGTATTATGCCCGCTGTGCGCGGAAATAATCGCAGGCGCGGGAGTTTTATTCTCACCGCGACGCCATTGCGGATATGATTATTATACCCGCTCACGGCATACGCTGTCAAACGTTTTTCCGCATTGCGT
>CASEMM010000004.1 GCA_949289095.1 uncultured Eubacteriales bacterium
CTTCATACCCTAATTCTTTATCCAGCATATCTATTATAACAGATAATTTGAATTCAGGCGAGTACTTTGTGTTATATTTCTTTTCCTTTGACATAAAATATGCACCTCCAAAAGTCTGTCCAACTTTTGGGGTGCATTTCAGAAGGGTTTCCGCCCCCTTTACAACAACGCCTTTACAACACCGTAAGTCGGGCGCGAATCATTTCAGAAAACGGCGGACGAGTTTTTCATAAGACGAACCCTTTTTGTACGGTTTATACCGCATAGGCATATCGATACGCGTACTCTTCGAGAGAATGCTCTTGACGTGCGAAAAAGTTTCGAAACCGACCTTGCCGTGATACGCGCCCATACCGCTCTCGCCCACGCCGCCGAACGGCAATTCGCTTGTCGCAAGATGTATTATGGTATCGTTCACGCATCCGCCGCCGCAACGCACGCGCATAAACGTATCGCGGGCGCGCCGTTTATCCGAAGTGAATATATAAAGCGCGAGCGGCTTCGGTTTGTCGCCGAGCAGCGAATAAACCTCGTCAAAGCGTTCGAACGTAAGCACGGGCAGCAACGGTCCGAAGATCTCCTCGCCCATTACTGCGTCGTCCCACGTCACGCGGTCCATGACCGTAGGCTCTATCCTGAGCGCATCGCGGTCATAAGCGCCGCCGACGATCACTTTATCCGGATCCATCAGCGACAGGATACGCCCGAAATGTTTTGCGCTCACTATTTTTCCGTAATCGGGATCGGACAGAGCGCCGCCGTACTGCACGCCGATCTGCTTCTTTATCTCCGAAACGAGTTTGTCCTTTATCTTCGCATCGCATAATACATAATCGGGCGCGACGCACGTCTGCCCGCTGTTAAGGAATTTTCCGAACACAATGCGGCGAGCCGCAAGCGCAATGTCCGCCGTGTCGTCCACTATGCACGGACTTTTGCCGCCCAGTTCGAGCACGGCGGGGGTCAGATGTTCGGCGGTGTGCCGCAATACTTCCCTTCCCACGTTCGTACTTCCCGTAAAGAATACGAAATCGAATCTGCAATCGAGCAGCGCGGAATTTTCCGCACGTCCGCCGGTCACGACGGCGACGTACTCCGTCGGATACAGTTTTCCGAGAATATCGGCAATTACCGCGCTCGTCGCGGGAGAATACGCGCTCGGCTTGACTACGGCGGTATTGCCCGCCGCAAGCGCGTCCGCAAGCGGTTCGAGCGTAAGCAGAATGGGATAATTCCACGGGCTCATTATAAGCACATTTCCGCGCGGTACGGGCAGACGTATGCTTTTCGACGGAAACTGCGAAAAAGGAGTATGCACTTTTTTCGCTCTCATGAACGATTTCAGGTGTCTGAGCAGATACGTTATCTCGCTCATCACCAGTCCCGTTTCGCACATATACGCCTCGAACGCACTCTTGCCGAGATCGGACTTCACGGCTTCCGCAATGTCCGACTCGCGCGTTCTGAGCGCGTCGCGCAGACGGACAAGCGCGTCCCGCCGCGCTTCGTAACCGAGCGTCGCTCCGCCCGCGAAATATGCGCGCTGCCTGTCAAGTACGGATCTGATCTCTTCATCAGTCATTGTTTATTCTCCTTTCCGCTCATAACGAGCCGGTAATATCTTTCAAGCTCTTTCGCATCGCGCAGCACGGGAACGGGATAAAGCGGATTGGCTTCTTTCGCCGCATACCGCGCCATGCGCGGTATATCGCCGCCGTCTATCCCGTCAAGGCGCGCGGGTATATTCATCGTACGGTTAAGTTCCTCTATCGCGCTTATGAATTTTTCCGCGCCGTCGGCATGCGTGTCGCTTTCGGACGCGACGCCCGCCGCGACGCCCATGCGATGCAGCTTTTTATGCACTTTCGCGCCGTAATCGCGCAGAACGATCGGCATCAGCACGGAATTGGCAAGTCCGTGCGGAATGTTATACTGACCGCCCAGAGAATGCGCCACCGCGTGTATGTATCCGACGTACGATTTTGAAAACGCTATGCCGGCGTTGTATGCGGCGTCAAGCATATTCGCCCGCGCCTCGCGGTCGCGCCCGTCCGAATACGCCCGACGGATATTGGCGAATATCAGCTTCACGGCATACAGCGCGCGCCGCCGCGTTTCCCTCGTCGTCGACCGCCCTATATATGCCTCGACGGCGTGAGTAAGCGCGTCCATGCCCGTCGTCGCGGTGAGCGAAGGCGGCAGCGAATATGTCGCTTCGGGATCGAGCACGGCATATCTCGGAATGAGCGTGAAATCGTTCATCGTGTATTTATGACGGGTCACTTCGTCCGTTATGACCGCGGCGAGCGTCACTTCGCTCCCCGTCCCCGCCGTGGTAGGCACGGCTATAAGCGGCGGTATGCGGCGAAGCACGCGCAGCACTCCGCGCAGCTTCGACAGCGGTTTTTTCGGGTATGCCGTGCGCGCGCCCAGCGCCTTCGCGCAGTCCATGGACGATCCGCCGCCGAACGCTATAAGACATTCGCAGCCGCCTGCGAGATACGATACGCGCGCCTCTTCCACGTTAGCCGCCGTCGGATTTGCCCGCGTGCCGTCATACACCGTGCAACGTATTCCGCGCGCGGCAAGCCGGTCTTCGAGCGGCGCGGTCAGCCCGGACTTTCTCAATCCCGCAGCCGTCACGAACATAGCGCTCTTTATTCCTTTCTTTTCCAGAAGATCGGCTATTTCCGAAACGCTCCCGAGCCTCTCCGGTTCGCGGTAAGGCAGAAAGGGCATTGCAAGCCTGAACGCAGTCTGAAATATCCTGCACCCTATGCGTCCGAATACGTTCATGCGCCCGCCCCCTCTCCGCGGCGCAGATCGTATTCCGCCGCCATCGCACGCAGATTCGAACATATCACGCCGAGCGCACGGTACATCGCCGCGCGGTCGCCGACGTCCAGTCCGGCATTTGCCCGTTCGATGACCCGGTCCGCTTTTTCCGCTATCGTCCTGCCTGCTTCGCGTCCCTTTTCTGTAAGCGTCAGCGGCGCGCCGTGTCTCCCGGCGCTTACGGCGGCGCATACGTATCCGCGCTTTTCCAGCTCCGCTGCCGTCCGCGACATATTGGCTCTGTCCTCGCCGCTAACGCCGCACAGTTCCGCCGCCGGCAGTTCCCCGCGCCTGTATAAATAATACAGACACGTCACATGCGACGCGCGCAGCTTTAATCCTTCCGTTTCTTCCGTCTTGATCCTGTATATGCACCGCGCTATCTCTCCGATAAGCACGGTAAACGCCTCGAATCCTCCCGGCATTGCCGCCTCCGCACACGTATTTAATGTTGTAATTACAAGTGTATATACAACTTTACATATTATAGCCGTGCGGAACGCGGATGTCAAGCGAAAAAACGAAAAACGCGCGGGTCATTCAGACGAAAACCCGCGCAGACGTGCGCGCCAATCGATTTCCTCGCCGTATGCGCGGTCGATGTCGCCGTACTTCTCCGGAATGCCGGTGAGAAGATTATCCGAAAACAGTTCGGGCGGAAGCGCGCTGCCGTTTTCGCAGCACATGCGGAATATGCACGCATACTGCACCGTGCGTTCAACGGCCCGGAAAAACAGATCGTCCGCGCTGTCCGTGCGGACGACGGAACGATCGGCAACGTTATACCACGGCTTGCGGAAAGCGTTTGCTGCGGCGGAAGAAAACGTGTCGCGGGCGAACAAAGCGCCGAGCAGCCCGAACGGCTTGATCCCGATCCGTCCCACCGCATCGGATATACGTCGGCGCACGCCGCGCTTGTCGTAAGTATTGCGCAGAAAACGAAAATATCCGCGCACCGCCCGTTTCACGTCGGACGGAGCAATGACAAGTCCCAAAGCGCCGAGCGCCGAACCGAGCGTTCCCGCAACGTCGCGGATACGCACATCGGTCTCCGTATAAGGCAGCGAATACTCGTGCATGCGCACGCCGCGCCGAGTCAAGACGAAATACGCGTCCAGTTCCCTTTCGATACGCGTGTGCGTTATGTTCCTGTCCATGTGCGAACCTCCCGCACGGTCGGACAGACAGTATACGAACGGATGAAACACGGTATCCGCGGCATAATGAGAAACATATCCGAGCGCATACGGCATGGCTTCACGGCGATCGCGGACATAGACGCGCATTGCGTCCAGTCCTTCGTAAATCCCCAGACGGTGAAGCAGTTTGCCGGGACCTGCACCGCGCATTGCGACATACCTGTAAAAAAACATGGGATCGCCGCCCTGCGCGCCGAACAGGAACATGTGCTTATCCGCAGGAGAGATTCCGCTTATTCCGTCGAACGCCTCCTCGGCTATTATGTTGTGAGTATATGCGCTTGGCATTAAACTGCCGTTTCCTCCACGCAGGTATTATGCAACGGTACGAAGAATAATAGCCGCGCCCCGCAAAAAGTAACGGGGCGCTTCGCATTATTTATTCTTTGCCGCGTCCCCCGGCGACTGACGCGTCTGACGCCGCGCGGCAGGAGCGGCTTTTTCCGGCGTCCGGACGTCCGTGTCCGAGGGTTCGGCAGCGTCTACGACGACGTTTGCCTTCTTCTCACGGTATTCCGAAAGTATTTTCTCCTCCTCCAGACGCTCCGCTTCCTCGCGCGCGGCTTTGACCTCGACGGGCTGCGCCGCGATATTGATCTTGCTTATCACCGAACCGAGCACTGACACCACTCCGTAGGACGCAAGAACGACGGTGGAAATGTACAGCCCGTCCTGCAGCGATATCAGCATGCTGTCGTTCGCGCCGCGGTAGACGACGCCGAACAGCCCGTTCAGCACGAACGTTCCGAGCAGACAGCACGCCAGCGTGACCACGACGAGCACAACGCGATAGGCGTTGTACGGGCGCGAAAGACGGAGCAGCACCATATATCCCGTATACGTAAGCGCGATCGTTACCATTGTCTTGAACACCTGGTCGTCGTCGATATTGCTGTTCGGATACGCGAGCCGCCAATAGACGTATATCGCCATGACGGCTATGGTAAGCGTCAGCCCGCCCGGCGACGCGTTTTTGAGCATATTGCCGAGGAAACCTCCGTGCACGCGATCCTTGTTTACCTGCAATGCGAGGAACAGCGACGGCACGGCGGTTATGAACAGTTCGTACATGAGCGTCTGCTCGGTGGTGAAGAAGTACGCCTGACCGATTATCAGCGTGATCACCGAAAGGAGCACCGTCATTATCGTCTTCATCAGATACAGGGAAGACGCTTTCGCTATGTTGTTTATTACACGCCGCCCCTCGACGACGACGTCGGGCATGGACGTGAAATTATTGTCCATCAGCACGAGGTGAGCGACGTTCCTCGCCGCTTCCGCGCCGCTCGCAATGGATATCGCGCAGTCCGCCTGGCGCATGGCGAGTATGTCGTTCACGCCGTCGCCCGTCATTGCGACGTTATGTCCCTTGGCTTTTATGCTCCGCACGAGTATGCTCTTCTGCTCGGGCGTTACCCTGCCGAATACGGTGTAGCGGTTTGCCGCCTCGAACACTTCCTGATTGCTCAGCCCTTCGAGAGATATGTACTTATCCGCATCCGCGACGCCGACGCGCCGCGCGACTTCGGAAACGGTAATCGGGTTGTCGCCGGATATGACTTTGACCGCGACGTCGTTTTCCTTGAACCACTTGATCGTGTCTTCCGCATCCTCGCGTATATGGTCCTCTATCACTATCAGACATATGGGACGGCGGACGGCGGGAAGACGGTTGTTCTTTATCTCCGTAGGAGAATGCGCGAGGCACATGACGCGATAGCCCTGGCTCGCGTTCTCGTCGACGAGTCTGCGTATGCGCACTCCCATATCTCCCAGCACGAATTCGGGCGCGCCGAGAAGATACGTGCCTATATCTTCGAACGTAACCGCGCTGAGTTTTCTGTCCGACGAAAACGGCAG
This sequence comes from uncultured Eubacteriales bacterium, assembly GCA_949289095.1. GTDB lineage: Bacteria > Bacillota > Clostridia > Christensenellales > Pumilibacteraceae > Protoclostridium. The sequence goes on from CASEMM010000004.1 coordinate 5,895, forward strand.
CACCGTCACCGGACGGAATTTGAGATTATACCCGAATTTATCCGCGAGCGCAATCGCGGTCTGATTGTTGTCTTCCGTCGCGCTCAGCATGGAGCCGATTATGTCGCCCGCGGGAATACTCCCTTCGCCGCCTTTGATCTCTATGACGCGTCTTACGCTCATCGAACCGTCCGTAATCGTGCCCGTCTTGTCAAGGCACAGCACGTCCACGCGCGCAAGCATCTCTATGCTGAACATGTTCTTGACCATCGCGCGGCGTTTGACGAGGCGCAGCATGCTTGCGGCGAGCGCGACGCTCGTCAGCAGGAACATGCCGGAAGGGATCATTCCGATGATCGCGCCGCTCACTTTGGTTATCACTTCATAGAACAGATGCCCCGAACCGCGCGCCCACAGTTCGCCTATCGTTCTTCCCTCGCCGAGATCGCCCCAATAGAAATTATACGTGCGGACGAACATCATGATCGCAATGGGAATCATGACTATGGATACGACCTTGATTATGAGATTTACGGAGCGGTTAAGTTCGCTCTTGGTCTTCTTGTATTTTTTCGCATATGACGCGAGCGTTTCGACGTAATTCTCGTCGCCTATCTTGTTTACGCGCGCACGGCAGCTGCCCGACGTGACGTAAGAACCCGAATACAGAATGTCGCCGGGTTTTTTATGTATAGGAACGCTTTCGCCCGTGAGCATGGACTCGTTCACGTCGCACTCCCCCGTCAGAAGCACTGAATCCGCACATATCTGCTTGCCGGTTTCAAGGAGTATCACGTCGTCGAGCACGACTTCGTGCACGCTTACCGCCTTAACTTCGCCGCCGCGCACGACTATTGCCGACGGCGCGGTAACGAGTTTGAGTTTGTCAATCGCCATTTTGGCTTTGACTTCCTGTATTATACCGATGACGGTGTTCACGAGTATGATAACGACGAACAGGAATTTGCTCCAGTCTTTGGCAAAATCCACTACCAGCGCCATCATTATGAAAACGACGAGCACGACGAGATTGAGGTATGTGCATATGTTTGACACTATTATGCGCATATACGACTTGCCGCCGCCCTTGGTCGTTATATTGAGATATCCGTCCTCCGCGCGCTTTGCCGCCTGTTCCGCGGTCAGTCCGACGTCGGGAGAGGGTTCGTAACGCTCCGCCGTTTCGGAACTCGCATGCACGGGCTTGCGGCGGGTGTTCTTTTTCTTTCCTTTTCCCACCGCCGACTCGTAGTCGAGCAGATCTATCGTAGACAGACTCTTGCTGCCGTTTGTATCGTTCGTCGCCATACGGTCATTATACTATGCCGCCCCCGTTTTGTCAAGAACGTGACGTGTTTTCGTCAAAAAGCGTACGCCCGTCGGGTTGCACGGGCGTACATAATGGGGATATATGTGGGCGCATTCAACGCCGTTTGTCATTGTATGACGCGCGCTTCAACGCGCCGGATTTTCAGGATTTTCGTTCTTCCCGTTCCGTTTCGCGCGGCGTTTCTCCCGTCTGCGCGCTTTTGCCGCTTCCCTTTCGAGTTCGTATTGCAGAGCCATATCGTCGATCATGCGTATCGCCGACGCGAGAGATACGTCGTCATACACTCTTACGATGGTATCGGGCAGCACGATACCCATTTCCCTGCGGTATGCCAGCATTTCCTCCGTCGCCGCACGATACGTCGCCTTTATTGCGTTTCCTCGCACGCTTATTTTTACGAGCGGTTTGGAACGGACACGCACGACCAGACTGCTGCCCGAAATTTTCTCGGACGCGCCGCTTACGGAAAGCGCATGCTCCCGCAGTTCTTCCAGTCTTTTTCTCTGCGCTTCCGGCAGTCCTGCGCACAAATCTTTCAAAAATTCGGACGGCGCGCCGCTTTCCGTACATGCCGGCAGGCGCGGCTGCACGGTCGGATATTCTTCCGCGACGGACCGGCTCCCGTCGCACGCGTTATCCGCCGCGTCTGCGTCCGGACCGTCATCGCGTTTCTCGTCGTTTTTACCGTCGCACCCGCGCTTCTTACCGAGTATGGCGAATATCACCGACGACGCAATCAGCGCAGCGACGAGAAGAGCCGCGAACACTGCGGAAAGCACAATCAGTCCTTCGGGTCTTATCGTCGCTGCCGCCGTCATTTTTCATCCTCCCCGCCGCGCGAATTCCGTCGGCGCGTCTTTGCGGTCTCTTCCTCGCGCACATATTGCTCTTCCATTTTGTCCGTCATTTCGCACGCATGACGCATCGAATCCTCGTCGGTCACTTTCAGCGCCGTTTCCTTTATCTCTGCTCCGAACTCGCTGCGGTACGCTTTGAGTCTGTCCGGCAGCAATTTATAGAGCGCAACGATCTTACCGCGGCGTATCTTCAGTTTTACGAGAGGTTTGGAGCCGCGTTTTATCGTTATTCCGCCGGAATGTATTTTTTCGCTCGCGCCGTTCTTTGCCAACGCATATCCGCGTATTGCATCGAACAGTTTCCTCTGATCGGCAGGCAGTGCGGCATACGCCGACTCAAACGGCGTTGCATTCCCGCTCCGCACGGAAGAAGTTTCCGCTCCGCCGTCGCCGCCTGTTCCGCCGCCGTCAGACCCTCCGTCCGAAACCGCCGGCTTTTTCTTCTTCACGATAAACAACACGCACACCGTCGCGCCTGCAGCCGCGAGCACCCATATTCCGACCACCATCAGCACGGGAATCGCAGAGAACGGCGATTCGGTCACTTCCATTTTAAGTTCCACGCTGTATCTGTCGTCCTTGTCGCCGTTTGCCTGCCAGTCTGCGGCGCGCGCATAGGTATTGGCGAACGTATACAGCGTGTTTTTGACCGCCGTGCGGAGGAGAGTTATCGTCGTTGCCGACGAATCGAAAGGCTCTCCCGAATCCATGCACAGATCGTTGCCCGCGCGTATGCCCTGCATTCCGCTCATATACGGTCTGCCGAGCGACCAGTCGGTTATCAGAGAACCGCGGAACCCCCATTCGCCGCGGAGAATGTCGTTGTGCATAGGATCGCACGCGCCCGCCCACACCGCACCTATGCAGTTGAACGCGGTCATGGCGGCGTTCGCCTCCCCTTCTTTCGTCGCTATTTCGAACGGACGGAGATATATTTCGCGAAGAGCCTGTTCGGTGATCCACGTCTTGACGTTCTCCGGATTGATTCCCTCTTCGCTGACGGCGAAATGTTTCATGTAGCAATACAGTCCGTTGTTCGTCGCCCCGCGTATGACCTCCGCCGCAAGTTTGCCTATAAGCAGCGGATCTTCGCCGTAATACTCGAAGTAACGCCCGCTGTATGCGTTGCGGTGCAGGTTGAGCCCGGGCGCATACCAGCCGTTTATGCCCATGGCGCTCGCCAGTACGCCGTGCGCTCTGCCCATATTGAACGCGGTTTCCTGATTCCACGAACACCCGATGAGACATTCCGCCGGAAACGCGACCAGCTTTCCGCGATCCTGCGCCGCCACGCCGGGCGCATGGAAGCCCGCGGGTCCGTCCGCATCCCAGCGATACGGTTTGCCGACGCTCTCGATCGCGTCGGTGCGATAAAAGGCGTTCGCGACGAGATTAGTCATCTCGCTTACCGTCAGCTGATCGAGCAGCGTTTTCCACTGCGGATGCTCGTAGTCCGAGCCGAGCGCGGTCACGAGTTCCTCGTTATATGCGAGCCCGGCGCCCGACGAGCCGGACAGATCGGCAAGCGACGCATTTCCGCCGTCCGCCCTGACTACGAGCCGCAGTCCGCTGTCGACGCCCATGGTCGGACGCGATTCCGTATCATATCTGTCGTTAAGCGCGGTGTTGACGGAATTTATCAGTTCGGTATCCGTGCGGTCGGGCGTGCGCGAATGCGGGTAAGTCCCCGCAAAATCCGTCCGAGACAGATATTCGATCTCCCCGCCGCCCGCATTGGAACCGTCCGTCGGAACGCCCATATACGCGTCCTCGCCCGTAAAACGGTTTTTTACCTCGTTACCCGTAACGGGATCCGCATCTATGTTTATCGTCTGCGGAACGTCATACGTTATCATGTTGTTCTCGCAGTCCGCGAGCGTATGTGCGTCCGTGCGCAGGGAGAGCGTGAGACTGCCCGCTTCGAGTTCGTATCCCGTATGCCCGTCGCCGTTCGCGTCGTATGCGTCGTAGCTTGCGAAATCATACGGCGAAAGTTCGAATTCCAGCGTCTGCGCGCGTCCCGGTTCGAGCGCCTGCGTCTTTCCGAACGCGGCGAGGTTTATCGTGCTCTTTTCGATGCCGCCGTCATGATATTCGGACGAATAATACAGCTGCACTACGTCCTTGCCCGCGTCCGTAGCGTTTTCGCTTCTGTTCGTGACGGTCACGCTGACGGTTATACTCGTATCCGCGGTTATATCCGAACCCGCGGGAAGATTCGTTTCCACCGTATAGCCGAAATCCGTATCGTAACTGAGACCGTAACCGAACGGATACTGCACCACGCCGTCGTAGCCTTTGCCGTATTCGTTGTCGACGTTATCGAAGTACCCCTCCGCATCCGCCGTTTCATACCACTTGTAGCCGACGTATATATCCTCGGCATAGGTTATCTGCCCGAAATCGCTCGGCTGCGCGAACATGTTGGCGTCCGTGGGATTGTATTCGCGCGTGGAGTATGCGTAAGTGTCCGACAGTCTGCCGGACGGAGTGACCGCGACGCGCGTCTGCGTGCCGTCGTCCGCCGTCACGGTCTTATAACCCTGCAAGAGCCTCGGAACGGCTTTCGTGCCCGACTGCCCCGTAAGCCCCACATACAGAGCCGCATCCACTCCGTAATCTTCGAGAAAACCGCATTCGAGCGGATTGCTGAGGTTGAGAAGAACTATCACCTTTTCAAAATTATCGGTGACTATTTCAAGCATATCCTCCTCTTCCTGCGTCAGTTGCAGATACGTTCTGGAATAGTCCGTGGAAGCGGAGCCGTTGTTCTTGGACTGATAGAGCGTCAGTTCGCGCTCCTCC
>CASEMM010000005.1 GCA_949289095.1 uncultured Eubacteriales bacterium
TATACTGCTCATGGACGAGCCGACGAGCGCTCTCGACCCCATTTCCACGGGCAAGATAGAGGAGCTGTGCGACGAGCTGAAAAAATCCATAACCGTCGTCATCGTCACGCACAACATGCAGCAGGCGACGCGTATTTCGGATAAGACGGCTTTCTTCCTTCTCGGGGAAGTTATCGAGTTCGACGATACGGAGAAGATATTCTCCAATCCTTCGCACCCGGAAACGGAAAGATATATATCAGGGAGGTTCGGATGAGATCTCACTATTTGCAGCAGCTCAGCGAGCTGGAAGACCTTATCGGAAAAATGGCAGGACTTATCGTCGGAGGATTCGACGAAGTCGCGGCTTCGCTCACGAAGAAGAACGTCGCTGCGGTCAAGGATGCCGCAAACATGGAACAGCGCACGGACAAGAAGCTGGACGAGATAGAGAGGCTTTGCAGTCTCCTGCTTCTCACGCAGCAGCCCGTCGCGTCGGACATGCGCTTTATCGTCAGCGTCATGAACGTCGTAGTCGACATGGAACGCATAGGCGATCAGATCCGCGACATCGCCGAAACCGCCGCCAAGTGCGGCAGTCTGCCGGACGACGATGAGATAAAGACCATGTGCGAGTGCTGCTCGTATATGATTAAAGGCGCTCTCGACGCGTATCTCGGCAGGGACGTCGAAGGGGCGCGCCGCGTGGAAGCGCGGGACGACAAGGTGGACGCCGCGTTCGACAGCCTCAAAATAAAGCTCAGCGAACGCATAAAGACCACCGCCGACACCGACGACGTGCTCAACGACCTTATGATAGGCAAGTACCTCGAACGTATCGGCGACCACGCGACGAATATCGCGGAGTGGACCAATTACGTCGTAAACGGCACGAAAGACGTCAGCCAGTAACGCATTGCAATGCGCATCGGACGGAACTCGCACGGGAAGGATCGTTAACAGTCCTTCCCTTTGCGTATCATTTCGGTTGCGATTTTCCCGCGTTTGCTGTATAATATTCGTCGGGAAAGGGAAAACGAACGCAGAAAAGAGGAGCACATGAACAAAACAGTAACCAAAAAGACCAAGATCGTATGCACGCTCGGACCGAGCTCGTGCACGGACGAGACGATAGAGGAGATGGTAAAAGCGGGCATGAACGTGGCGCGCATAAACGCTTCGCACGGTTCTTACGAAGAGCATGCCGGTAAAATTGCCGCGGTCAGGCGCGTGAGGGAAAAACTGGGCGTACCCGTCGCCGTGCTGTTCGATACCAAGGGTCCGGAATTCCGCATAGGCAGATTCGAGGACGGCAAGGTGCGGCTCAGAAAGGGCGGCACGTTCGCATTTACGACGGAGGACGTCCTCGGAAATTCCGAGCGCGTTTCCGTGTCGTATAAGGGACTGTGCGACGAAATGCTGCCCGGCGACCGCATATTGCTCAATAACGGGCTAATGATATTCGAAGTCACGGAAGTGCGTCCGCCCGAAGTCATATGCCGCGTCATAGCGGGCGGCGAAGTCAGCGACCGCAAGTCCATGTTCTTCCCCGACAAGGAATTCAAGCTCAAATACCTCTCCGAACAGGACGAAAAAGACCTGCTTTACGCGATCGAGCAGGATGTGGATTTCATCGCATGCTCTTTCGTCAGCAAAGCGCAGGATATCGCCGAGGTGCGGGAGTTTCTTGCCGCGCACGGCTCTCACGACATAGACCTCATCGCAAAGATAGAGAACCGCGCGGGCGTGAACAATCTGCACGACATCATAGACGCTTCGGACGGCATAATGATAGGCCGCGGCGACCTCGGCGTGGAAGTGCCGTATGAGGAATTGCCTGACATTCAGAAGAACATAATAAACGAGTGCAGGCGCGCGGGCAAACGGGTGATAACCGCGACGGAAATGCTGGAATCCATGATAACAAAACCCCGCCCGACGCGCGCCGAGATTTCCGACGTCGCAAACGCCGTATACGACGGTACGAGCGCGGTCATGCTTTCGGGCGAAACCGCGGCGGGGGATTATCCCGTCGAAACGGTTGCGGCGATGAGCCGCATCGTAATGCAGGCGGAGAAAAACAGGCAGTTCATGCAGTTCCTCCGCGCGGAGGATTATATCATAAGCTGCGCGTCCGACGCGCTTTCGCACTCGGCGTGCACGCTTGCGGGGGACATAAACGCAAAGGCAATCGTCGTGTGTACGCGCACGGGCACGACGGCGAAGATGGTTTCGCGTTTCCGTCCCATGCTGGGCATAATAGGAATGACGACGAATCCGCGGGCGTATCGCAAACTCGCGCTCAGCTGGGGAGTGACCCCCGTTCTTTCGGAGGAGTATCACTCGGTCGACGTGCTTTTCCACTTTGCGAAGTGCGCGGCGCGCGAGACGGGACTGGTGAAAAAGGGCGATACCATAGTCATTACCGGCGGTACGCCGAACGGAACGAGCGGCAACAGCGATCTGATAAACATTGCCGTCGTATGATATGACGACAACGCGGCGGCGCCGCTGTCAGGGATAACTTACGGAGGGGAAACATTGAAAAAAGCATTGCTTGCGATACACGGCTTTCTGACTTGCACGGATGACTGGGACGTGCTGCTTCCGTATGTCCGCGGCATGTACGACGAAGTCGTGACGTACAAGCAGCCGGGGCACGAACCGAAGGGCGTAAAGCCGCATTTCGGCGATTTTAACGCGGCGGCGTCTTTCGCCGGTCTGCGCGAGGTTGCGGCAGAACTTAAAAAGTACGACGAGGTGGATGTTATGGGGCATTCTATGGGCTGCGCAGGAGCGGCTTACGTGTGTTCGCTGCTGCCTTCCGTCGGAAAGATAGTTATGTTCGCGCCCGCTTTCAGATATCCCCGTCCCGATATATTCGCCAGACGCGGCGCCTATCTGCGCCGCCTGAAAAAACTGCACGCGTCGTGTGCGGACGCCGAACTCGCTCTCGCTCTTGCGGAGAGGATAAATACGATCAAAGAATCGTACGCCGCGTCCGTCGATCTGTTTTTCCGCCGTCTGCTTCCGCACTGGAGTCCGCGCAATCTGTTTACGTTCGCGCGGATAATGCGCGAGGGACGCAGATATCTTGCGGACGTGACCGCGCCGCTGTGCGTGTTCTGGGGCGAACTCGACGAATTTATTCCCTTTTCCTCGGTGAAGAGCGTACTCGAAGAGACGTCGAGCGGCGAGAAGTATTTCGTTCGCTATCCTGACGACGGACATGCGTTCATATATCTCGGCAACGTGCCCAGGCTTGCCCGCGATACGGCTGCGTTTCTGCGATGCGGAACTCCGATGGGTACGGAAACGACAAAGGGAGAATCGCGCATATGCTGCCGCATAGTCAGAGGCGCGGCGTCGGGTTATGTCACTCTGACCGAGGAGATTTGCGGCGCCGGAACGGAAAACGGACTGACCGTACCCGTCGGAGGTTCGGTCACGGATACGTTTGCGGACGGGGTAAAATCGCTTTTCGGGCGGCTGGACAGACTTACGTCGGAGCATATATTGCCGTAAGTTTATAAAAAGTTAAACAAATTTCCGTAATATGGTAACCGTATATTCAGATATACGGGACAGGCGGGCATATCGCCATGTCCGAGGAGACAAACCGATGGCAGTTAAAATAACAAGCGACAGCACGGCGGATCTCGGAGCGCTTTTCGCCGGGCGCGGAATAGCGGTTACGCCGCTTACCGTACTTCTCGGTAACCGCGCCGGACATGACGGAACGGATATCACGCCGGACGATATTTACGCGTATTTCGAAGAAACGAAAACCACGCCCAAGACAAGCGCGGTTTCCCCGGAAGAGTACCGCGAGTTCTTTGCGGCGCAGACGGCGGACGGCAGCGAAGTCGTGCACTTCACCATATCTTCTGACATGAGCGCCTGTTATGAGAACGCATGCGCCGCGGCGAAAGAGTTCGGCGGCGTGTACGTCGTCGATTCGCGCAACCTTTCGACGGGCATAGGGCTGCTCGTGCTGTATGCCGACGACCTCGCAAAGAGCGGGCGCGGCGGTGCGGAGATAAAGGAGCTGGCTGAAGCGCGCAGGGGCGCGGTCAGAGCGTCTTTCGTCGTCGATACGATGAACTTCCTTTACAAGGGCGGCAGGTGCAGCGGCGTGGCGGCGTTCTTTGCGAGCGTGCTGCGCATAAAACCCTGCATATCCGTCGTCGACGGAAAAATGGTCGTGGGCAAGAAATATATGGGCTCGACGGATAAGGCGATAATCAAATATGCCGCGGACATAACAAAGAGCTGTCCGAATCCCGATCCGAAGTATGTGTTCGTCACGCATTCGTCCGCCAGACCGGAAGTTGTGGAAACGGTGAAACGCGAAGTGCTCGCCGCTTGGCCGGACGTCAATATCATAGAAACCGTTGCGGG
>CASEMM010000006.1 GCA_949289095.1 uncultured Eubacteriales bacterium
ATTTTCCGCGCCCTTTCGCTTCCGCATGCATGGACGTATCCGATGCGGCGGATATCGTGTCCGAATACGGATTTGCTCCCGTAACGGACGACCGTTCGGTTTATATAGGCTCTGTAATCGGCAAGTGAGCGCGGCGACGGACCGCGCGGTCAAGCAGACTCCGCAGCCGTTGAGAATGACCGAAAGATTTCCGAACGAAATACCGCCCGCCGTACGGCGGGCGGACGTTTATTGCGCGGTCTGTTCCGGATATATTCCGTGTTACAGCTTTTCCGCGAGTTCGGCAAACTGCCGCGGGGTGAGCCGTTCGCCGCGCACGGCCGGATCGAGCCCCATTTCTCCGAGAGCGGAGAGCGTCGCATTTTTATCGTAGCCGTTTCCCGTCAGACAGTTCACAAGCGTCTTGCGGCGCATTGAAAACGCCGCGCGCACGAGTTTTTTTACGTTTTCGCCCACCGGTTCGGAATATTTTTCGATATGCACGACCGCGCTGTCGACGTTGGGCGGCGGATCGAACATGTGTCTTCCGACCGAACGCGTTATCCGCGCTTCGCCCGAAAGCTGCACTGCGACGGAGAGAGCGCCGTAGTCTTTGCCGCCCGCTTTTGCCGTCATGCGTTCCGCGACTTCGCGCTGCACCATGACGGTGACGGAACGGCAGTGCGGATCGCCGAGCAGACGGAACAGCACTGGCGTCGTTATGTAATACGGCAGATTGGCTGCCGCTTTGTACTCTCCGTCAAGAGGAATATCCGATTTCATGAAATCGCCGTATATCACGGCGACGTTGGGGCAGGCCGCGCAGAGCGCGTCGAGATACGGGCGCAGCCGCTCGTCTATTTCGAACGCGACCACCGTTTTTGCGGCGGACGCAAGTTTTTCGGTGAGCGCTCCCATGCCCGCACCCACTTCGACGACGGCGTCGCCGGGAAGCAGCCGCGCGTCGGCGGCTATGGCCGAGAGCAGATTGCCGTCGGACAGGAAATTCTGACCCAGGGAATGTGAATGTCTGAATGCCATATACCCGTATATTTTATCACAGTCGCGCGTCCGCGTCAACTCCGTGCGCCGCGATCGTTTGCCGCCGGTGCGTTTGTTATTGTGACAGCAGTGTGAAAACAGAATGAAAATTCTCTCTTATTCGGAAAATCGTCATCACCCGGCGGGGAATGAATTGACAGAGTGAGGGGCAAATATTATAATAAATGTATTAAAATACCGAAGGAGAGAGCATTTCCGCCGCTGCGGCGCGCAGGAATGCGGCGAAGCACTTCGCGCCTATACGGCGCGGGTGATACGGGAATGGACGCAGTCAGAACACCGGGAAAGAATCGCAAAGCGATAAGAGCGATTGCGGAGTGGCAGAAAACCGTCTGGTACCCCGTGCTTTTTGCCGTGCTCGGCGGCGTAGCCGCGCTGTTCGGCTGGCACGTCTACGTTCCGCTGTTTTACGTTATGGCGGCTTTCGTCGTGTTTTCCGCTATTTTCTGCGACGACGTAAAGGTTATGCTCGTGCCCGTGTTCCTCGCGTATTTTTCGATAGGTTCGGATAATACCATAAGGGGAGATCATTTCTCGGAAACGTGGAATACGGCGGGGCTCGTCAATATGATAATCGCGGGCTCTGTCATGGGCGTTGCGTTCATCGCGCGCTTTATCCGCGACGGACTTATCCGCGACGTGTTTGCGAAGAGAGGGATCCTCGCGTTCGGATTCGTGCTGATATTCGCGGCGTTTATGCTCAACGGCGTCGGCTCGGAATATTGGGTTCCGCTCGATCTTGCGATGGGTCTGCTCGAGGGCGTCGGTCTCGCGCTGCTCTATTTCGTCGTGCTCGCCGTGAGCAACCGCACGAAGGATCTGTGCGCGTACATATGCAAGCTGTGCGTCATATGCGGACTTATGATATGCGCCGAAAGCTGGGTGCTGTTCGCCCGTCTGGGCGCGGCGGGGCGGCTGTTCGACGAAACAACCGGCGCGCTGCTGCGCGGCAATCTGACTCTCGGCTGGGGCGTCGCCAACATAATCGCGGGAACGCTTACCGCGCTCATCGCGCCTTCGATGTATCTCGCGTACTGCCGCCGTTACGGCGTTCTGCCATACCTTTCGGCGGTTGCGATGTTCGTCACCATAATAATGCTCAACGCGCGCACTTCCATGCTGATGGGCGCGATAATAATAGTCGTCTGCATAATTCTCTGCCTGTTCGGCAAGAACAAGACGATCAACCGCCTGACGACGCTCTGTCTGTTCTGCGCCGCCGCGCTCGTGCTCATCGTCACGTTCTCGATCATGGGATTCGACGCGCTGCCCGATTTCTTCGGCAAACTGCTACGCACCGCGGAAGAGGATAACGGCAGATTCGGGCTGTGGAAGAGCGGGCTGGGCGACTACGTTTCCGCCCCCGTGTTCGGTACGGGATTCGCGCACGGCGCGGACGTTCAGCCGTATTACAACGTATTCAGCAGATTTTACCACAATATGATAGTGCAGCTGCTCGGCGCGACGGGAACGGTGGGCATACTCGCGTTTATAGTTCACATGAAGGGAGTGTTCGAGCTTTGCCTGCGCAAGTTCCGCGTCGAACGCCTGCTCATAGGTTTGGGCGCGGCGGCGGTCATAATGACGAGCATGCTGGATAATTTCTATTTCTACATAAACATTCAGCTGTTCTACGGCACGTTCCTCGCTCTCGCGGAAGTGCAGCTGGAAGAAACGCGCGCACTGCTTCTTGCTTCTCATAAGCGTATACCCGCCGGACGTAAGCCGCGCGTGGTATTCACGTTTGTGGAGGCGGGAATGGGACATATCGTTCCCGAAAAGGCGATATGCGATGCGTTCGAACGCAAATACGGCGATAAAACGGAAGTAGTGCGCTCGCGCTTTTATACTGAAACGGGCGAGAAGAATATGGAGCGGTTCGAACGCGGATTCGTTTCCGCCGTTATGAAACAGAGCCGCAGCCGCGTATTCGGCAAGCTGTGCATTCTCGGGACCAAACTCGCGGGCAATGCGCTTGCTCAGCAGTTCGTCATGAAAATGCGCTATCCGGACAGCAAGGCGGACGGCAGCGCGATGCGTCATCTGCGCGAACTGGACGCGGACGTGCTGCTGACCACGCATTGGGCGACGGCGTTCTATGTCAATAAGCTGTCGGCAAAGTACAAATCCCGGCCGTATACGATTATGCTATGCCCAGACGCCTATGCCAACGGCATGTTCGACATA
>CASEMM010000007.1 GCA_949289095.1 uncultured Eubacteriales bacterium
CAGCCTTTCGGATACCTGCATGCCGTTCATGTCCGGCAGTTCTATATCCATGAACACTATGTCGTAAGAGGCGTCGTACCCGCCGAGAAATACGAGCGGATCGGAAAACGAGGAAACCGAAAACGTCTCGCCGCTCTCTTCGGAGTATTCGCCGAGATATTTTTCCAGCAGCGCGGAATCTTTCGCGTCGTCTTCCACTATCGCTATATTATACATTTTCCCTCCATGCGCGCCGACCGCTCATTGCTATTATAGCATACCCTCCCCCCGCGTTGTCAAGCGCACCGCACGCAGCCGCGGGAATCGCGGCGGTTTTTCGGGGAGTATTTTTCGGGGAGTACCCTTTGAAATGCACCCCGAAAGTTGGACAGACTTTTGGGGTGCATTTCAAAGGGGGTTTCCCTGCAAAAAACATCGGAATGGCAGACTACTCGGCGACGGGTTTCATGACGGGACGCGGGCGATCGAAAAATATCGGTCTGCCGTGTCCGACGTAGGCGACGGTAACGTTCGTATCGGAGTTAATGCGTTCATAAGACGCGTCCGCCGCGCCGCGGTCGGCATATATCTTCGCACGGCAGGGCGCAAGAATATTGAACGCCGCGTCGCCGGCTATGAGCGCATTGTCGTAATATACGCCGATCGAGCCGAGCGTATGCCCGCGCAATCCGTATACGACGCCGCAGGCGCCGAATGCGGAAAGGTCGAGACCGTCCACGAGTTCCGCCGTAACGCACGGAACCGGAAACTTCCGCGAAAGATTCCTCCGCGTCATGCGCAGCAATACCCTGCCCGTAAACGTGTCCGCATACGCGGGCTGTGCGCCGCCGTCCGAAAGCAGAGGGATATCCGCGGCGTGCATTCCCACGGGCACGCCCAGCTCGGCGGACAGTTTTGCCGCGCCTCCGGCATGGTCGCCGTGCCCGTGCGTCAACACGATAAACCGCACGCCTGCGGCTTTCGCACGCGCATACAGCTTATCGGAATACTTCTCCGTCGCGGTGTCGACGAGCGTGCATCTCCCCGGCTCGCCCACGATATAGCAGTTGACGTTTCCGCAGCTTATCCGCTCTATCATCGGCTCACCTGCCGGCAGCCGCCTTAAGCTCGTCTATCTTCGCGGTGAGCGCCGCAATGCGTTCGGCAAACTTTGTTGCCTTCTCGCGTTCGCCGTCCACGAGCGCTTTGGGCGCCTTTGCGACGAACGCGGCGTTTGCGAGTTTGCCTTCCGCGCGCGCAAGCTCCCCTCTCGCCTTTTCCAGCTCGGCATTGAGCCGCTCCGTTTCCTTTTCGTAATCCACAAGCTCGCCTAAGGGGATATATATATCGCCGAGCGCGGTCACTATCGCGGTGCAGCCGTCGGGGCGTGAGTCGACCTCGGTCACCGACGTACCGGACGCCATCTTGACGAGATACTCGCCCGCCTTTTTCACCACTCCCGACGCCGCAGGCGCGGGATGCACGAACAGTTCGGTGCGCACTGACGGCTTGACGCCCGTTTCCGCACGCAGAGCGCGGATCGCGCGGATCGCGTCCATGACCATCTCCGCCGCGCGCGCGTCCTTGCGGTAAGAGCGCATGGCTTTTGCGTCGGGGTATGCGGAGATCATTATGTCCTCCGCGTCGCGCACGGCGGCGGGAAGAGAGCGGTATATCTCCGCCGTTATGAACGGTATTATCGGATGGGCGAGTTTAAGCGTGTCGCGGAGCACGCGCACGAGCACGGACAGAGCGCCCTGCTTTTTCTTTTCGTCGGACGAGTACAGCGAGACCTTGCTCAGCTCGATATACCAGTCGCAGAACTCGCTCCATATGAAGTCGTACAGTTTGTTCGCGGCAAGACCGACCTCGTAACGCTCCATATAGCGCGTCACTTCGGCTATCGTGCGGTTGAGCCGAGTTATTATCCACTTGTCCGCGAGCGTGAGCTTCACCTCCTCGACGGGCAATATCTCCGTATCTCCCACGTTCATCAGCACGAAGCGCGCCGCATTCCATATCTTGTTCATGAAATTACGGAAGCTCTCCTGCTTCTTATCCGAATATTTGATGTCGCCGCCCGCGGAAACGCCGCTGACGAGCGTTATACGCAGAACGTCCGCGCCCGCCTCGTCTATGACTTCGAGCGGGTCTATGCCGTTGCCGAGGGATTTGGACAGCTTGCGACCCTGTGCGTCGCGTACGAGTCCGTGTATGAGAACGGTGGAGAACGGCTTCTCGTGCATCAGTTCCAGCCCCGAATATATCATGCGGGCGACCCAGAACGTTATTATGTCGTAAGCCGTCACGAGCACGTCCGTCGGATAGAAATAATCGAGATCGGGCGTCTTTTCGGGCCAGCCGAGCGTGGAGAACGGCCAGAGCGCGCTCGAAAACCAGGTGTCGAGCACGTCCTCGTCCTGCCGCACGGGCGCGCCGCAGTTCGGGCAGACGGTCAGATCCTCGCGGCTGACGAACTCGCCTCCGCACTTGTCGCAGTAGAACACGGGTATGCGGTGCCCCCACCAGAGCTGACGGGATATGCACCAGTCGCGTATGTTCTCCATCCAGTGCAGATAGTTCTTCTCGAAGCGCGACGGAACGTAACGTACGCCGTGAGTCTTTACGATGTCAATCGCGGGGCGCGCAAGCTCCTTCATGCGGACGAACCACTGCTTGGAAACGACGGGTTCGATCGCCGAACCGCAGCGATGGCAGTGCCCGACGTTGTGAACATGCGTTTCCGTTTTCACGAGCAGTCCGAGCGCTTCGAGATCCTTTATCATGGCTGCGCGCGCCTCGTAACGGTCCATGCCGGCATACTTTCCAGCAAGCTCGTTCATGTGACCCGTGTCGTCCATTACGCGCATGACTTCGAGGTTATGCCGCAGTCCCACTTCGAAGTCGTTGGGGTCGTGGGCGGGCGTTATCTTGACCGCACCCGTTCCGAAAGACTTGTCGACGTATTCGTCCGCAATGACGGGTATCTGCCTGTCGGTGAGCGGCAGACAAAGCGTCTTGCCGACGAGAGCGGCGTAACGTTTGTCCTTGGGATTGACCGCGACAGCCATATCGCCGAGCAGCGTTTCGGGACGCGTCGTCGCAACGACTATGCCCTCGCCGCCGTCCGCCGCGGGATAGCGTATGTGCCAGAGGTGCCCCTCTTCCGTTTCGTATTCCACTTCCGCGTCCGAAATCGCGGTCTTGCAGTGCGGGCACTGATTGACTATGCGCGCGCCGTGGTATATCCAGCCCTTTTCGTAATAGCGGACGAATGCCTCGCGCACCGCGCGGGTGAGTTTTTCGTCCATCGTGAACGCCAGCCGATCCCAGTCGCAGGACGCGCCCAGCCTGCCCAGCTG
>CASEMM010000008.1 GCA_949289095.1 uncultured Eubacteriales bacterium
AAGCGATGAAAATTCTCGAACTGGATAACGTAGTCAAGGTATACGGCAAGGGAAATGCCGCGACGAGAGCTCTTGACGGGGTGACGTTCTCCGTTGACGCGGGAGAGTTCGTGGCGATCATGGGCGCGTCGGGTTCGGGCAAGACGACTCTGCTTAATCTTATCGCAACGATAGACAGCGTGACGTCGGGGCGCATAATTGCGGACGGAAGGGACGTCACGCTTATGAGCGAGAACGAAATTGCCGTATACCGCGGATCGCGGCTGGGGTTCGTGTTTCAGGAATACAATCTGCTCGATACGCTGACCGTGTATGAAAACATTGTATTGCCTCTGACATTGCGCGGTATCGACAGACATACGGCTGACGCGCGGGCAAATGAGGTTACGGAGACCTTCGGTCTGGCGGCGTTGCGCGATAAGTTTCCGGCAGAACTCTCCGGCGGAGAAAGACAGCGTACCGCATGCGCGCGGGCGCTTGTGGGCAGTCCGTCGCTCATTATCGCAGACGAACCGACGGGCGCTCTCGATTCCGGTAATTCCCGCAATCTGATGCGGCTGCTGCGGATGATGAACGAGTCATACGGCGCTACCATACTCACCGTTACTCACGATCCCGCCGTGGCGGCTTATGCGACGCGAGTAATGTTCCTCCGTGACGGAAAACTGTTTGACGAGATAAGACGCGGGAATAAAACGGACGATGAATTGTTCCGCGACATAGTTTCCGTAAACGCCGCTGCGGGAGGTGAAGATTATGCTGTTTAAACTTGCCCTGCGCAATGTGCGGCGCAGGGCTTTGACGTATATCGTCTATTTCGTCACGGTAGTGCTTACGGCGGCTCTGATGCTGGCTTCCAACGGTATTCTGTTCGCCGAAGAGTTGCTGTGGTACGCTTTTTACATATACGCCGCCGTTATCATAATGACGAGGTTCGTCAGCGTGCTTGTCGCCGCGGCGGTGTGTTTCATCGTCTGTCACATAATGACGTGGCTGCTTGCGCGCCGCCGCCGCGAATTGGGGACATACATGCTGCTCGGAGTGCCGCGCGGCAAGCTGATTAAACTGTTCGCCGCGGAAAATGCCATTGTGTGTTTCGCATCGCTTGCGCTCGGCTGCGGGCTGGGCGTCGGGCTGTTTTTCATATTCGGTGCGATGTTGAATACTGCCGTTTCCGGCAATGTCGTGCCGCTTTCATTGAATCCGACAGGCGTGCTCGTAACCGTTGCCGAATGGCTGGTTATATTCTTTATAGCGATAGCATGGTCGTCGCGCACATTGAAAAAGAGCAGGATAAGCGATCTCGTATACGGACAACGGGATAAACGCAAGACGTATACGCCGCGCACAGACAGAACCGTATCCGTTGCGGGCGCAGTCATGTTCGCGGCGGCGTTTATCGTCATGATAACGGTGCTCGCAGTCAGTCTTGCAACGGGCAACGGAGATGCGGGACCGGTGATAGCGGTCGTCATTGCACTGTGTCTGATAGCCGCGATAGCAGGTATATTCGTATTTTATATAGGACTGCGCGGACTTCCTCTCGGAAAAATATTTAAGCGAAAGCCCGCGGACGGGCAAGTGCAAACGGGCGCGGTCGTTTATAAGGACGCGGCTTATAATCCCGTTACGCTGGTAAGCTGCCGCAGCCGTGCGCGCACCATGAATACAAACGCCGTTATTACGGCGGTAATAGCGGCGCTTATGACGATAGCCATTGTTTTTACATGCTTTATGTTCGGTTTACGTTATTCTCTGCTCGAGGCGCGGCATGAACGGACTGTTTTCGATTTCAGCTGTAAGCTGAATCCGAACATCTTTTCCTCCAATAATATGAGCGTCGGCGAACTGATTGAAGAAGCGGAGAAGTATGCGGAAGTAAAGGACGTCATAGTTTATACGCTGTACGACGACGAGCAGCACGGTATTAACGAAATCATGAGCGAGAGCGATGCAAACGCTCTGTTTGCTTATTGCGGCGAACAGCCGATCGACGTGGACGCCGGCCATTGCGTTTATGTGAGTACGTATCCTCAATCCGTACCGGAAACGGAGACGGTTTTCGGCGAGACGCTGGCATGCGAAACGAAAATCGTACAGTCCCTGTCGGATGTGACTAATTACGCTACGAATATTATAGTCGTAGACGACGCGCTTATCGGAACGGACGCGGCGGCGGAAGCAAAAAGCGTCGCATGCCTGCAATTTGACGTGGACGGCAATCTTCCGCCGGAGTTTTTCGAGACTGTTGAGCGGAACGGAGCTATGGGAATAATTTCGCCTATCCGTGAAATACATGAGCTTAATTCGATTCTGTCTGCCGGAGTGATCGCATCGCTGTTTCTGGGAATTACGTTTACCCTGCTGTCAATGGCTATACTTTCGCTGCGTATAACGGCGGACGCGGCGGGGGAAAGACGACGGTACGCGATATTGTCCGTTCTCGGAATGAAAAAGAGCACGCAGAAGCGTATGATGCGGAACGAGATGTTTAAGTTCTTTGCGCTGCCGCTGCTTTTGCCGCTGATCTCCGCCGTGCCGACGCTGGGAATATGCACGATGGTGTGCGATTTCGTGGGCGGCGCGCTGCAAGCCGGATTCTTTATTTCCGCAATTGCGCTGCCTTTGTCGTTTGTCGGCATACTCGCATGCTATTTTGCCGCAACTTATTTCATGTCGCTGCATATCGTTCTGCGGCCGAACAGTTCGCGGGCGTCTCTGCTGTCGGTTTCCGAGTGAGGCTCGGCGGAGTTTCCGCGCCGCGGCGTTATAAGACGTATTTCCGGAAGCGTCCTTTCCGCAAAAGAGCGCTCCCCGGACCTTATTCGCTCCCGCGTGCCGCACGGAAGCGTGCCGGCGGAAGGGAACTGTTTTTCGTTTACGGCTCTGAAATGCGCGCGCCGGCGGCAATTCGCATATTTTTCCTCTTGACAAAGTTTCATTATGCTTTTATACTAAAAGCACAAACAGGGAACGGACGATGAGAAACATAGCCATAGTAGAGGATGACGACAAGGAAGCGGGGTTGCTTGAAGAGCAGCTCAGAAGGTATGAAAAAGAGACGGATGCGGAATACCGCGTCGTCAGGTTTTCGGATGCCATCGCTTTCCTCACGGGCTATTCGGCGGATTACGACATCGTATTCATGGATATAGAAATGCCCGACCTTGACGGCATGACGGCGGCAAAAAAGCTGCGCGAAGTGGATCCCGAAGTGATACTCGTATTCGTGACGAATATGGCGCAGTACGCCGTGGAAGGCTATGAAGTGTCGGCAATGGATTTTATGGTCAAACCCGTGCGCTACGATAACCTCAAACTCAAACTCGAACGCGCGGAGAAAAAACTGGAAGGAAAGGGGGAGGACAGGTTTTTAGTCCGCGGAAAGAACGGACCCGTCGTCATATGCGTGCCCGACATACGTTATGTGGAAGTGACCGATCACATGCTGACGTTCTATACCAACGAGGGCGCGATAAAGGTGACGGGATCGCTCAAAGAGATAGAAAAGCGGCTGGAAGGCAGGGATTTTTCACGTGCGAACAGTTGCTATCTGGTAAATCTCAAATATGTCACGGGCGCATCCGACGGAATGGTGACCGTGGGCGGGGACAGACTTTCCATAAGCCGCGCGCGCCGCAAGAGTTTTATGAGCGACCTCGCGGACTACCTCGGAGGACGCGTCTGACATGTACGACGTATCGAGTACGCTGTTCTGGTATCGGCTGGTCTTTACGGGGGAGCTGATACTCGCGGAGTTGCTCACGAGCTATCGGTTGCATCGCCGAAAGAATTTCGTACTGCGCGTTGCGGGCGCGATTGCGATATGTCTCGGTGCGGCTTTTGCCGTTCCCGTGGTAAGCGACGGCGCGGCGTGGATGTCGCTGATGTTCCTCGCTATTTTTGCGGCGACGCTCGGCGCGCTTAAACTGTGTTTCGACGAGCGCATGAGCAAGATACTGCTTTGCGCCGTGCTCGCGTATACCATGCAGCACATAGCCTATCAGCTCAACGACGCGGTAATGACGCTTACGGGCGCGTATCGGACGGACAACCCTTATGACCCTTACGGAAACAGCGCGTTTGCGATACTGCTTTACGGATACAGCGGCATGACGTACGTCGCGGGCAATCCGTTTACCATAATGCTGTATGCGTACATTTACGGCATGACGTACTTTTTCGGCTATATCATCGTAAAAAAGCGTCTGGGCGACGGCAGTAACTTTCAGCCGGGCAATATGAAGATGTTCTGGCTCGCGGTCATGATACTGTTCTTCGACGTGGTCATAAGCGCGGTGATAATGCAGTACAGTTCGCGCAATCTCGACGTGTTTTATGCCGTCCTGCTCGATGCGTACAATATAGCTTGCTGCCTGTTTGCGATACTGCTTCTTCTCGGCATAATACGCAGCGACAAGCTGCAAAGCGATCTCGTTACCGTGGAAAAGATGTGGAACGAGAAAAAAGAGCAGTACGCGATCACGAAGGACAGCATAGACCTTATAAACCGCAAGTGTCACGACCTCAAACATCAGTTGCGCCGCGCTGACGGCAGTATCGCGGACGAAGGGCTCGTTCGTGAGATAGAGGATATAGTCACCGATTTCGACGCGTCGATAAGGACGGGCAACGAGGCGCTGGACGTAATCGTGACCGAAAAGAGCAGGCTGTGCAATCGTAAAAAAATAAAACTTTGTTGTATGGCGGACGGTAAAAAACTGAGTTTCATGCGATCGTCCGACCTTTACGCCCTTTTCGGAAACATAATAGATAACGCAATAGAGGCGGTGTCCGTTCTCGACGAGGACAAGCGCACTATCAGCCTTTCGGTGAGCGAGAAGAGCGGGTTTATCGTCATCAACATATACAACAGGTACGACGGGGAACTGTCTTTTGAGAGCGGTCTGCCCCGTACGACAAAGTCGGACGAGAGCATGCACGGTTTCGGAATGAAGAGCGTGCAGGCTACCTGCGAAAAGTACGGCGGTAGCATGTCCATCCGTACGGATAAGAACGTGTTCAACCTCAATATCATAATCCCGAAAACGGAAGAAAAGGGGTAAAAAGCGTTCAGGGTTTTTGCGGATTACGAATTTGCGGTGACCGAAAACGAATTACGGCTTTTTTAAGGTAAAATAAAAATCTATACTTGCGGCATGATACGATTATGCCGCATTTTTGTTTGCGGTAAAAAAATATGGGAGGTCATCAGATGATGAAAACGGCAAAAAGAGCGCTCGTTATCGTACTTGCGGTAATACTGGCGCTTGCACTCTGCGCTGTCGCGCTTACGGCTTGCGGTAATGAAGGCGAAGTCAATCCCGGCGGGACGATAGGCGGCGACACGAACAAGCCCGTTATCGACGAGGGCGACATCTGCAACGGCATCGAGATCCTTACGATGCCTACCAAGCTGGACTATAAGACGGGCGAGAAATTCACTCCGAGCGGACTGACTTTCAACGCTACTTATGAGAACGGCTATGTCGAAGAGGATCTCACGGCGGGCGATCTCGACGGCTGGACTCCGCGAGACGCGTTCACGACATGGGGCGAAGTGGAAGTCACGCTCATTTTCGAGGGCTACGAAAAGGTGATAACGGTGAACGTCGAACCCAAGACCCTCGAAAGCATGTATATCAAGACCGAGCCCAGCGTGCTCACCTATTCTGTGGGCAGCACGATAGACTTCGGCGGCATGGACGTCATGGCGAAGTACGCCGAGGACGACGAGGAAGTCAACGAAACGAACTACACCGTCACCGACGCGAGCGGTAAGACGTACGTTTCGGGAGAGACCGTTCTCACCGAACCGGGCACGATAGAACTGACGGTCACGATAACGGCGGGCGATATCGAAAAGACGGATACGTTCAGCATAGAGGTCATCAAC
>CASEMM010000009.1 GCA_949289095.1 uncultured Eubacteriales bacterium
CCAACACCCACATCTTCGATATCAACATAGACGGCGAAACGGAAGGAGAAGCGCTCAAATACGAGATATGCGATACCGCAGACGCGTCCACCGTCGAAAGCGGCGGGCACATAGTCAGCGGTACGCAGGGCAACGTGCTCGAAGGCAATCAGCGTTATATAGAAGGCACCGAAACGCTCGACGGCCCCGGTTGGTTCAACATGTATTACTGGTCCACGGTAAAGTTAGCCACGCTGCGGCTGACGGCAGGCGACCATACGATCCGTCTCAGACCGACCGGATATGTCAAAATGAACACCGACTACTTCGCACTCGAAAAAGCCGGCACATCGACGGCGGAAAGCAAGCCGCTCGTCGTCAACGAGCGCGACGGCAGCGGCTCCGTCATCGGCGAGAACGACGCCGTGTATATCGATGCGGGTGAAAAACTGAGCGACATCACGGGCATAAAGGAAGGTCCGTTCCTGCATTATACCCTGCTGTATCTGCGCATATTCGACTACAAAAATATTAACGATCGCTCGGCATTCTATACCGAAGTGCCCATAACCGAAGAGGACATCTCGGGAATCGACTATTCGCAGACGGGCAGACAGACCGCGACGGTAAACTACACCGCCCCGGACGGTACGGAATACACCGCGCAGTTCACGGTCATAATCACCAATCCGATCGCCTGACGCACTTTACGCACGCCGCCCGCGCGGCAGATAACGGTGCGGGCGGGTATGCGTAATGCGCCGCTTAAAAAGGAGCATTACATGAAAACGAAATCTGCCGAAAAAGGCAAAAAGAAAAATATCGGCAAACTCATAGGAAAGATAATAGCGACGGCTTTCATAACGCTGTTTGCAATCGCTCTCATCATAGGCGACACGATAGCGTACGATCACCACGGCGAGATAACCTCCCATCTCTCCCCCGCCACCGAAATCGTGGACGAAACGAAGGTGGAAGAGGCAAACGCCGCGGGCGAGGAAGTCGTGCAGCAGATAGCCGCCGAGGGTATAACCCTTCTTAAAAACAACGGAACTCTCCCCCTCTCCATGCCCGAGGACGGAACGGGCTATCCGATAAACCTGTTCGGTGTGGGCGCGACCAAATACTTCTACTCGGGCCTCGGATCGGGCGCGAGCGGTCCCCGTCAGGGCAAGGGCGTGAACATGCAACAGGCTCTCACTCAGGCGGGATTCGTTCTCAACAATGACCTCATCAAAGCGTACTCTAACGGTAATTTCGACGTTTCGGCGTATGACGATCCGGACGAAGTGCTCCGAAACGCAAAGACGTTCTCCAAGACCGCGCTGGTAGCGATCTCCCGTCAGACGGGCGAAAACCAGCAGCAGACGGAGCTCACCACGGATACGACGGAACCCATCGGCAATATATCGAGCGGCTACTACGATACCGACGAGGACGGACGGAATCCTCTGCAGCTTTCGCTCAAAGAAGAGGCTATGCTCGACTGGGTATGCGGCAACTTCGAAAACGTCATCGTCACGCTCAACATAGGCAATACCATGGAACTCGGCTACATGGACCGAGAGGAAGTGGACGCGCTTTTGCACTTCTCCCATCCCGGTCAGTCGGGCGCGGTGCAGCTTGTCAACATCATCACGGGCAAAACCAATCCGAGCGGACATCTTTCGGACACCGTTCCGTACAACACCAAGGTCGACCCCACATGGGCGAACGTCATCGCCAAAAGAGACAACGGTTGGCAGATAAACTACGCCGAGGACATATATTTCGGTTATAAGTGGTACGAGACCGCATTCGAAGAAGACGCAAAGTTCACCGTCAACGACGGAGAAAAGGATGTGGAACTCGACTTCTCCACCGAAGAGGGCTATGACAAAATAGTTCAGTACCCGTTCGGTTACGGTCTGTCGTACACCACGTTCGACTGGGAAATACGCGGCATGGAATGGGTGGTGGACGGCGTTACTTCGGCGGCTGCCGACGGCGATACCCTCGCCGACCGCGACACTACCTTGCGCCTTACCGTACGGGTCACCAACACCGGCGACGTTCCCGGCAAGGACGCCGTGCAGCTCTACTACTCCGCTCCGTATACAGACGGCGGCATAGAGAAAGCGGCACTCAATCTCGTCGCGTTCGCAAAGACGGGCATGCTCTACCCCGAGGGTTACATTCCGCCCGCCGACGCGACTCCCGGACAGGATGATGAAACGGCAACGAGCAGCGAAACGGGCGGCACGGAAGAACCCGAAGAGCCCTCCTACCCCGTTTACGAAGACGTGGTTCTCGAATTCGACGTATACGACATGGCGTCCTATGACTGCTATGACGACAACGGCAACGGATTCACGGGCTGGGAACTGGACCCCGGCGAGTACAGACTGTTTGTCAAGAACGACGCTCACAACATGCAGGAAGGCATGGAGATCTCCGTCAACGTTCCCAACACAGGCAGCGCAGCCGCGCCCATGGGATTTCAGTATCTGTTCGACCCCGATTCCCGCACGGGTATCGTATACAACAGGTTTACGGGCGACTCCGCCGAGGCGGGCGTGCCCATAGACGGAAATTCCAACGGACAAAAGATAACGTACATGTCCCGCGCAGATTTTGCCGGCACGTTCCCACGCGTTCAGACGCCAGCGCGTACGAGCGGTGCGGACATAGCGATGAACGAAGGCTATTACACGGGATGGGATACGAGGACGGATCTCGTCAAACCGCAGTTGAACAATACGGACAGCGACCTGCTGCTGTTTACGCTCGAAGGCGGTGGAAAACCCACAAAAGAGGATCTTCGCAGGGAGTCGGGCAATACGATCGTGATGAACGAAGAACTCGTCATGAAACTGGGCGCGGACTACGACGCCCCCGAATGGACGCAGCTGCTTTCCCAGCTTTCAATAGAGGAAATAGATTATTATGTAACATCCGGCGGTTACGGAACACAGGAATGCGTAAGCATAGGCAAACCGCTCTTCCTCGTGCACGACGGTCCGAGCGGCTTCAACAGAGGGATGACGCAGTTCGGTTCGCCGCAGATATACACAAACTTCCCCGTCGAAAATCTTGTCGCAATGACGTGGAACGCCGATCTCGCACGCCAGCAGGGTTCTGCAATAGGAGTCGAGGCTCAGGCAACGGGTGAAGCCGGCATATATGCGCCCACCGTCAATCTGCACCGCCACTCGTATAACACGCGCAACTTCGAAGCATACAGCGAGGACGGCGTACTCTCCGGCTATATGGGCGGCGCAATGATATACGGTGCGAGGACGCACGGCGCGCAGACCTCTCTCAAACACTTCGTACTTTCAGAACCCGGCAAAAATCCGAGCAACTACAATACATGGCTTACCGAGCAGAACCTGCGCGAAAATTACCTCAAAGCATTCGAGATAGCGGTCAAGACGGGCGGCGCAAACTTCGTGATGACGGCGTTCAACAACGTCGGCGGAGTCAAGTGCGCATACAGCTACCAGCTGCTCAACGGAGTGCTCCGTCAGGAATGGGGATTCGTCGGAAGCGTTGTCACGGATTACGGCGTGGGAGACGCAAAGAGTCTTATCCGCGCGGGCAACGACCTCAAACTCAATCCCAACACCGGAACGAGCGGACTGAGCGAAGACAATACGGCGGACGTGTATTGCGGCGTGACGGCAGTCAAAAACGATCTGTATACGTTCTGCAACACTTACTACTCCGCAAAGACATACAACCCCGAAATGACGTATACCATGGTCAGCCGCGACCAGCCGTTCATCTGGTGGATTCCCACGCTCATAGGAATAAACATCCTCATATTCGGCATAGCGATATTCCTCATTCTGTGGATGTGGATTCCGAGAAAGAGAAAGAAGGCAAAAGCAGCCGCTGCGGCTGCCGAAACAAGCGAGCCGTCCGAAGAAACGGACGGCGCGGAAAAAACGGATAACGTTTCGGCATTCGTCGGAACGGAACCCGTGAGCGGAGAGGATTTCGCTCCCCCGTCCTCGGACGATTACGCGGAAAGCGCGGCGGACACGGACGAAACGCCGGCGGAAGAACCCGCGGCAAGCGCGGACGATAATGCGGAAACGGAACTTGCGGCGGCCGACAACGCCGTAACCGCGGCAGTCGCGGCGGGAGCGCAGTCGTTCGCGGACGCTTACAGCGCGCTCCCCGACGAGCAGAAGCACCGCTTCGAGCAGATTAAGCTGTACGCGGAAAATAAGGCGGGCGCCGTTGTCAAAGAAACGCAGACGGGAGTGAGCGTCAAGATAGGCGGAAAACCGCTCGTCAAGCTCAGTCTGCGCCGCGGCGTGATCGTCGCATCGTTCAGATACGAAACGAGCGAGATGAAGGAGTACCGCAAGGAAATGGGCGCGGAACTTCACGACACCGTAATCAAAGTCCGCGACGACGCCTCGCTTGCGTCCGCATGCAAAATGACTGACAAAATGCTCGAACGCTATGAGCAGGAACGCGAGGAAGCCAAAGCCCGCCGACGCGAAATGCGCAGAAAAAAACGCGAAAGCTGATCGCACTATCCTGTGGGGTAAAGATTTTGCGTGGAAACCCCCTTCTTTTCAAAGAAGGGGGTTTCCCCTGCGCTCCTTTCTCCGAGAAACTTGAAATCCTTATATATAAAAGCTCGAACTCCGTTTGCCTTACAACCATACGCGGTTTTGCTCTTTGACCTTGTTCCCCGCGCCTGCGGATCTTAAAATGTTTTTACACGGAAAACCCCCTTTTTGAAAAGACGAATCTTACCCTGCGCCATTCCCCGAGAAACTTAAAGTCCTTATGTATAAAAAGCGAAGAAACCGTACAGACGCGCGCACGGTCTGCCGCGTCCGCCGAAATCGCCGACGTATGCGCATAAAACGATACCGAAGAACAATTTTTGCAACATATCCGCATTATATTGCAATCACTGCTTATCGCGGCAGAACATATAGCGAATATTTGTTCATTAAAATATAATAGTGCAATATTTATTTAACATAGTGCTATTTTATGTTCACAATACTATGATATACTTACATATATTGACATGAATTTGGAATGTGTTTTTCTGCCGAATTTATTTTATCGGGCAGAAAAACCGTGCTGTGGTTTTGCCCACCAACCCCTGACCCCTCTTCCGCGTTTTTGCGGTCGCAGGGGTCTATTTATATGCGACTGCGGCACGGTTACAGCCGAAGCCGTTCGGATAAAGGCGCGCGGCATAATCCGCTGTATCGGTTTTTTTCGCGTCCGGCTTTGCCGCAAACCGAAAAAACGCTATTGACTTTGCTCTGCGGATAATGTATAATAATTACAATAAAACCCGTGCGGCAAAAGTCGCAAAAGGAGATATGGAGAGATAATGGACAAGAAATACGAAGCGCTTTTCACCCCGTGGAAGATAGGCGGCGTCGAGATAAAAAACCGAATAGTCCTCTGCCCCATGGGAGGCACGTCGCTTTTCGGCTGGATGGAACCCAACCACTTCGACAAGGAAGCCGCAAACTTCTTTCTCGAACGCGCAAAGAATAACGTCGGACTCATAATCCCCGGTATCGCGCCCATCAAGGACATGATCCTCGGAAAGTGGCTGTATAAGGGACGGGGCAAGTTCGACAAGCTGAAAAAATACATGGACGAGATCCACAAGACGGGCGCAAAACTGTTCGTTCAGCTGACGGCGGGATTCGGACGCTCATTCGCCATAACGACGCCGCTTAAAATACTGCTCAAAAACAAGCTGCTCGGCGGCATCGTCAAGCCGATCATCAATGCGTCGTATATGTGCGCGTCGCCCAGCGAGCTTCCGTCGAGATGGGCGGAAGACGTCAAGTGCCGCGCGCTCACCGTCAAAGAGATAAAGAAAATGGTCGAGGCGTTCGCGCTCACCGCCGAGCTGTGCAAGAATGCAGGCGTGGACGGCGTCGAGGTACACGCCGTGCACGAGGGATATCTGCTCGACCAGTTCACCATGCCGTATACCAATCATCGCACGGACGAGTACGGCGGCAGTTTCGAGAACAGATACCGCTTCCCCGTCGAAATCGTCAAAGCTATCAAAGCGGCGTGCGGCGAGGACTTCCCCGTTTCGCTGCGCTATTCCGTCGAGAGCAAGACAAAGGACTTCTGCGTGGGCGCGCTGCCCGGCGAAACGGACTACACCGAAGTCGGACGGGACATGGCGGAGAGCGAACGCGCGGCGAAATATTTGCAGGATGCGGGATACGATATGCTCAACGCGGATAACGGCACTTATGACGCGTGGTACTGGGCGCATCCTCCCGCTTACATGCCTAAAAACTGCAATCTCGACGACGTCGCGCACATCAAAAAGTTCGTGAGCATTCCCGTCGTGTGCGCGGGGCGCATGGAGCCGGAAGTCGGAGCCGAAGCGATCGCCGACGGACGCATAGACGCAATGGGCGTTGCCCGGCAGTTCCTCACGGACGGCGAATGGGTAACCAAACTCATGGACGGGCGCACCGATGACATTCAGCCGTGCATATGCTGCCATAACGCGTGCTTCGCAATGGCGCACTACAAGGGCGTGGCAAACGACGAATCGCTGTCCGAAGTCATGCACATGGCGCGCTGCGCGCTCAATCCGCAGACCATGCAGATGGGCAAATACGATATCGTTCCGGCTAAAAAGCCCAAGACCGTCGCGGTCATAGGCGGAGGCGTCGGCGGCATGGAAACGGCGCGTATCGCCGCAATGCGCGGGCATAAAGTCACGATATACGAAAAGACGGACCGTCTCGGCGGCGTATTCATAGCCGCGGCGGCGCCCTCGTTCAAGGAAAAGGACCGCGAGCTTATAGAATGGTATAAAAGGCAGATATCCAAACTCGGAGTAGAGGTGAAATTCAATACCGAGATAACGGATATCGATTCGCTCAAAGAGGACGAGATCGTCGTCGCCACCGGCGCGAAAGCACGTCGGCTGAATATTCCGGGTATCGAACGCGCGCTCGAAGCCACGGACTATCTCGAAGGCGCGCCCGTCGGCGAAAACGTCGTCGTTATCGGCGGCGGACTGACCGGCTGCGAAATCGCCTACGATCTCTTCCTCAAAGGCAAAAAACCCACAGTAGTCGAAATGAAAAACGACCTCATCGCCGTGCGCGGCGTGTGCCTTGCGAACTCGTCGTATCTGCGCGATTTCTTTAACTGGAAAAAAGTTCCCGTCATGCTCGAAAGCGGCGTGACGGAGATAAAGGAGCGCAGCGTCATAGTCCGCGGCAAAGACGGCAGCACCGCCGAAATTCCCGCGGACAGCGTTATCGTTTCCGTCGGCTATACCCCTGCCCCGCTTGCGAAAAAGAGCGGTCGCGTCCGCCTTGTCGGCGATTGCAATTCCGTCGGCAACCTCCGCACCGTCGTCTGGAACGCCTGGAAAGTCGCGGAAGGGATATAACGAACTTATAGCCATACGCACGAAACGCCGCGGAAGGTATATAACGCGGCACAAGCGGTGCCCTCCCCGCCGGGCGGCATATCCCCGGCACGAAACGAGTGCACAAAGGAAGATGAGAAATCTCAGCCCGATCGCTATAACATTACGAAAAA
>CASEMM010000010.1 GCA_949289095.1 uncultured Eubacteriales bacterium
AGCTGTACTTCCGATCCGATAGAGCCTATAACGAGCCTTCCCGGCTCAGACGACCCGATAGAACCCCCCGAGGGCGGACTGACCGAGGGCGACGAACTCGAAGTGACGTTCAACGGCGATACCGAGAACATATTCTCGGCGCTCACCACGGACGGCGGAACGACGCACATAGAGTATACCACGGGTGGCAGCTCCTATCAGCCGCTTTCTCTCGGTCTGACCGAGGCGGAAAAGACGGCGGCAGCGGGTAAGAACGCGTTCACGATAGACGTTAAGAACAACGGCGAAACCGATATGGTCGTGCGCATAGACGTCATGGATACGGCGATAACTCTTTCGGACGAGTTTTTACAGGAGCACGAGGGCGCGTCTCTCAACCACAAGAACCTGAACAAATACGCCATGCAGGACGGCAGCATCCTTACGGGTGCGACGGACACCGTGTGGGGCGGATCGAAATTCACCGTGGCGGCGGGCACGACGAGCGCTCTTACCGTTATCTACGACACGGAAAACTTTACGAGCGGCACGAGTGCCAACGTCAATTACACCGCGACGGGTAATTTCGACGTCAAGACCGTGAACATATTCTTCGACAGCGCGAGAGGCAACGGGGAAACCTATACGGGCAATGCGGATATCTCGGGAGTCAATTTCGGAACGTTCGTGATGGAAATGCCCACCGCGCCTTCTCCCGTAACCCCCGACGGAACGGACGGGGAAGCGTTGACTTTCTCGGCGGGTGACTCTAACTACGTCCTTACCCCCGCATCGGACAACACGGCTGTAAACGTCGTATACGAGGGAGTGGGTCAGACATATAAGAGCATTACGGCGGATGCCTCCGCGCTCCTCAGCGGAAACGACGTGTTCTCCATGACCATAACCAATACGGGAACGACGACGATATCCGTCAGAGTGGATATAAACGATACGACCGATCCCTCGACCCCCATATGCAAAAACGTATCTGCCACCATGGACGGCACGGAAGTGACGACGGACACGACGTACGGCGGTTCGTTCTTCAAAGAGATACAGCCCGGTCAGACGGTCACCGCGGTCATCAACTACGGCTCTCCCGCTCACTCGGTGATGATAATGATAGATTCGTTTGAAGCCGATGCGACGGGTCTGGGACGCGCAGGCGGCGTGACGTTCGGAAACTTCACGTTCTCCACTGCGGCGTAACGACAGGAACTTAAACCTTTCGGAACAGGAACTTAAATCTTTCGCAAGAGGTCAAAATTAAGTATTGACAGAGGCGCGGCGGCGCAGTAAAATGCGCCGCCGCGTCGTTTTTTTATGCGCGTTTGCCCGCGCCCCGTCAATGCGTTTGACGAAAGGCGCGTAAAATGATATAATCGCATATGCAGGGATAAGGGCGGGAGAAACAAGACAGGAGAGATGCAATGAAAATCACTTACGAAAAGCCGATAGTGGAAATGCAGGGCGACGAGATGACCCGCATTCTGTGGGACTGGATAAAAGAGTATCTCATAGAACCGTATGTGGAACTTAAAACCGAATTTTACGACCTCGGACTCGTGCACCGCGACGAAACGGACGACGCCGTGACGCGCGAAGCGGGCGAGGCTATAAAGCGGCTGGGCGTGGGCGTCAAATGCGCTACCATAACTCCCAACGATCAGCGCAAAGCCGAATACAACTTAAAACGTCTCTATCCGTCTCCCAACGGCACGATAAGGGCGATACTCGACGGCACGGTGTTCCGCACCCCCATACTCGTAAAGGGCATTGTGCCTTACGTTCCCGGATGGACGCAGCCGATAACGATAGCCCGTCACGCTTACGGCGACGTGTATAAGGCGACTGACGTGCGCATCGACGGACCCGCAAAGGCGGAACTGAAGGTGACTGCCGCGGACGGCAGCGTCAGCGTATATCCCGTCCACGACTTCGACGGACCGGGCGTACTCCAAGGCATGCACAACACCGACC
The DNA here is from genome assembly GCA_949289095.1 of uncultured Eubacteriales bacterium. Classification (GTDB taxonomy): domain Bacteria; phylum Bacillota; class Clostridia; order Christensenellales; family Pumilibacteraceae; genus Protoclostridium. Next base: position 1,963 of record CASEMM010000010.1, read on the forward strand.
GCTCGATAACCGCATTCGCGCGCTCCTGCTTCAATTACGCGCTCTCCGTCAGGCGCGATCTCTGGCTGGGCACGAAGGACACGATCAGCAAGATATATGACGGGCGTTTCAAGGCGATATTCGCGGACATATACGAGAGCGAATACAAAGCCGCGTTCGAAAAGGCGGGCATAAAATACGAATATACGCTCATAGACGACTGCGTCGCGCGCGTCATGCGCAGCAGCGGGGGCATGGTTTGGGCGTGCAAGAATTACGACGGCGACGTTATGAGCGATATGCTTGCGACCGCGTTCGGCTCTCTTGCGATGATGAGCAGCGTGCTCGTTTCGCCCGACGGCAATTACGAATACGAGGCGGCGCACGGCACCGTGACGCGCCATTACTACAAGTACCGCGCGGGCGAATCCACATCCACGAACCCGGTCGCCACCATATTCGCATGGAGCGGCGCGCTGCGCAAGCGCGGCGAAACGGAAGGCAATTCCGCGCTCACGGACTTTGCGGACCGTCTCGAACGCGCTACGGTTTCCGCAATCGAAAGCGGATATATGACGGGAGATCTTGCCGCCATATTCAGATCCGATGCGGTGAAACCCGTAAAACTCGAATCGGAGTCGTTCCTTAAAGTCATAGCCGAAAGAATATGACGAAACAGCGGAAAGTACGTCTGACCGCCGCTTACGCGGCGGTCAGACGTGTTTTCCGGAGACGGTGCGCGGTTTTGTGTGTTTTTTGTCATATAACGTAAAATTGCCGTATTTCGGTGACAAACTCACCGCCGTGTGTTATAATGATTTATATGTTCTATGGGGACTATCACACTCATACGATATACTCCCACGGCAAGGGAAGCGTCGAAGAGAACGTGCGCGCGGCGGAGGCAAAGGGGCTGAAAGCCGTCGCGGTGACGGATCACGGGATAAGCGGTTATCCCGACAATCTCAATCCCGAGGATTTCGAATCTTTCATGTCCGACGTGGAGGAGAGCCGCAGGCTGCACCCCGGAATAAAGGTGCTTGCGGGCGTGGAAACCAATCTTATTTCCCGCAGCGGTGACATAGATCTGCCGCACAGTTTTTCGGACAGGCTGGATCTCGTTATATGCGGTTTTCACTTCGCGCGCGTGCCGTCGCGGCTGTACGATCTCTTCGATTTCTGGATCCCCAACATGACGCCGCTGATAAGGAGCAGAGCGAAGTGCGTCGCGCGCAATACGGACGCGTATATCCGTGCGATGGAGACCCGCCGGATAAGCGTAATATCTCATCCCATGCGCAGCTGCCGCGTGGATCTTCGCGCCCTCGGAGAGGCCGCTGCGAGATTGGGCGTATATATCGAACTGAACAGTAAATCCATGTGTCTGACGGAGAAGGATCTGCATGTATTGTGCGATACGGGGTGCAGATTCGTATGTTCGTCGGATGCGCACGAACCGGAACGGGTGGGCGACTTTTCCGCATCCGAAGTGTTTGCGTCGGCGGGACTCGATTTCTCGCTCATAGCGAATTACGACGGGGAGCCTTCGTTCAGATAGACGGATAAGAACGCGGAGTGTGACAGGAGAGAAAATGAAGATGAGACTGGAAGCGCGCCTGCGCGCTATGGCTGCGGATCGCGGACTCGATCCGACCGGACTGGCGGAAGCCGTCCGGATACCTCTGGAAACGGCGCGGAAATGGCTGGGCGCGCCCCGCGTTATAGACACGTCCGCTTCCGTGCTGCTGCGCATGTGCGGATATTTCGGCTGTTCCGCGGCATACATGCTCGGAATGACGAACGAACGGGGAAGCGCTCCCTCGCGCTCCGCACAGCCGCTTGCGGCGCGTCTGCCCGCGCTGCTGTCCGAAAAGGGAAAAACGCTGTACGGCATGCTGCGCTCGACGACGGTGACTTCTTTGCGGCTGCGCGTGTGGTCCGACGGCGGAGAACCTCTCGCGTCCGATCTGTTTTCTCTCGCCGTATTTCTCGGATGTCCGCCCGACGAACTGCTGTAACGCATGCCGTCCTGCGCCGAAGTGTTCCGCTTTCGTACCCGACGTCGTTCCGTTCGTTTATCTCGGGCGCGCAAAGAAAAGCGAAATAAATATATACCCCGGAAGTTTGTCTGACTTCCGGGGTGCGTCGTTTTATTCACGAGCTGTTCGGCTTATCTGTCCGGCGTTGCTCGTTCACGGCAACGGCAGCGGCGGATTTTCAGCCGTTCCGGGCGAACGGATGAAACGGACGCGGCGCGTCATTTCCCGATCATGCCGAGGAAGTACTCATGCACTCTCGTATCGTCCGTGAGTTCGGGGTGAAAAGCGGTTGCGAGCTGGTTGTCCTGGCGCGCGGCAACTATGTGCCCGTCTACCGTTGCGAGAGCTTCCGCTCCGCCGTATACGCGTTCGATGTACGGCGCGCGTATGAACGTCATGGGAACGGTTCCGACTCCCTTCATCTCCGCAGTGCATGCAAAACTGCCGAGCTGTCTGCCGTAAGCGTTGCGGCGTGCCGTTATGTCCATCGTGCCGAGACAGATGCGGCTGTCGTTTTCTATCTCCTTTGCGAGGAGTATAAGCCCCGCGCACGTTCCGAATACGGGCGTTCCGCTTTTTATCATATTGCGGACGTCGTCCGTCATACCGAGATCGCCGAGCAGTTTGCCCATGACCGTGGACTCTCCGCCGGGGATTATCAGACCGTCGTATGAACGGGAGAAAAGATCTCGCCGCTGCCTTATCTCGAACGTTTCCGCGCCCAGCTTTCCGAGCATGCGGATGTGTTCGATGAACGCGCCCTGAAGGCACAGTACGGCTATGCGCATATTATTTGCCGCGCTCCGCCATGAGCAGCTGTATTTCCTGCTCGTTTATGCCTACCATGGCTTCTCCGAGATCTTCGCTGAGTTCCGCTATGAGCTTTGCATCCGTATAGTTCGTAACAGCCTGCACGATTGCGCGGGCGCGCTTTGCGGGATTTCCCGATTTGAATATGCCGCTTCCCACGAAAACGCCTTCGGCGCCAAGCTGCATCATGAGCGAAGCGTCCGCGGGCGTGGCTACACCGCCTGCCGCGAAGTTGACGACGGGGAGTTTGCCGTGCTCGTGCACATAGAGAACGAGATCATACGGCACCTGCAGTTTTTTTGCCTCGTCGAACAGTTCGTCTTCCGCGCAGGAGGTGAGACGGCGTATGTCGCTCATCATCTTGCGCATATGACGCACCGCCTGTACGACGTCGCCGGTACCGGGTTCGCCCTTGGTGCGGATCATGCTCGCTCCTTCGTTTATGCGGCGGAGCGCTTCGCCGAGATCTTTGGCTCCGCACACGAAAGGCACTTTGAACTTGGTCTTGTCTATGTGATAAACGTCGTCCGCCGGCGAGAGCACTTCGGATTCGTCGATATAGTCTATTTCTATGGCCTGGAGTATCTGCGCCTCCGCGAAGTGCCCGATGCGGCATTTTGCCATGACGTGAATCGACACGGCGTCCTGAATGCCCTTGATCATCTTCGGATCGCTCATGCGGGAAACGCCGCCCGCAGCGCGTATGTCGGCGGGGATGCGTTCGAGCGCCATTACGGCGCACGCGCCCGCTTCTTCCGCGATCTTTGCCTGTTCGGGGGTGGTTACGTCCATAATAACTCCGCCCTTGAGCATCTGCGCCAGATTCTTATTGAGTTCCCAACGGTTTTCCATGGTTGTTACCTCTTTCGCGATAAAATTTGTTTCAGCTAATAATATACACCGTTTTGACCTTTATTGTCAACCGTTTGCGCGCCGCGCGCGCCAGGCGCACGAAAAAGATGTCCCCTGAAGGGGGACATCCGGAAAAGGGAACTGCGCTTGGGTTGAGCGCAAGTTGTAACAGGCGCGTCCGCCCGGTCCGCGACCGGGTAATTTTCAGACTCCCCGGCGGGGAGAATAATTTCTACGGCGGGCGCACATTCTGTGCGTTCGTCCCGCAAGTCCGAAGTCCGAACGTCAGCCGCGCAGCGCTCTGTCGGAGTTTCCGCGGTTCGTTCCTTACGGCTTCTTACACATATATTATACAGTGCACCGTCCGTTTTGTCATCCGGATTTTGTTTCAACGGTGTAAACAATTTGTTAATTTTTGCCGAAAAATGCCGAAAGACAAAAAAATGTCAAGCGGGATAAAAAAACAATCGTAAATATTTTGCTTTTTTATGCCCGACAGTTTATAATTGGTTAATGTTAGGGAATTACTATATAAAAAGTATGATCGGAGAGAGCGGCATGACGGACGGCAAAAAGGTACTCATAATCGGCGGCGGCGTATCCGGACTGACAACGGGAATTTACCTGAGAAAGAGCGGATACGACGTCGAAATACTCGAAAAGAACGCTATCCCCGGCGGCGCATGCGTCGGCTGGGAAAGAAAGGGATGTTATATCGACGGCTGCGTGCATTGGCTCGTCGGCACGAAACCGGGCAATCCTTATTACGATTTCTGGAGAGAAACGCACGCGCTTGAGGAAGATACGCAGATATTTTTCCACGACGCATTTTCGGTATTCGATTTTCCCGACGGCAAGAAGCTGACGGTATATGCGGATATAGACAAGTTCGAAGCGGAACTGCTTGCGTTTGCTCCGGAGGATGCGAAGGAGATCAAAAAACTCGTGCGCATGATAAAGCGTTTCCGCGAGATAGAGGGACCTGTCGACAAGCCTGTGGATATGATGAGTATATTCAGACTCATCAAAGTGGGGCTTACCATGGCGGGCGACTACTACCACGTTGCGAAATACAGCAAAGTGGACTGCGTAGAATACGGCAAGCGTTTCAGAAACAAGTATATCCGCTATCTCTTTGCAAACTACATGGCGCCCGGGTATAATCTCATGAGCATGCTTTACATGCTTTCGCACGTCATGAACAAGGACGGCGGAATCCCGATAGGCGGCAGCGAGGGAATGAGCCGCCGTATGGCGAACTATTTCGCGGAGCTCGGCGGCGTTGTGCGCTACAACAGCGAGGCGGAACGCGTTATCGTGGAGAACGACCGCGCGGTCGGAGTTGAGCTTAAAAACGGCGTGAAACTGTATGCCGACTGGGTGGTTTCGACTACGGCTGCCGAACACTGCATGAAGAAACTGCTGCGCGGCGCTTACCGCGTCAGGAAGATGGACGAACGTTGGTCGGACACGCGCAGATATCCGATATATACGATGACGATCGCGGCGTACAAGTGCAGCCGCAAACTGACGCAGGAGGAATTTCCTCTCGGTCTGCACGGCATGCTGCGTTCTCCCGTGACCATAGACAAAGACTATGCGGGAGTGGCGATACGCAATTACTCTTACGATCCCACGCTCAAATGCCCCGACGGTTCGACGGTGCTGCAAGTGCAGATACTCGGCGACGACGATATGTATTTCTGGTGGAAAAACCGTAAGGACAGGGGAACGTACAGGGCGGAAAAGGAGCGCGTTGCGGACGAGATCAGAGAGAAACTCTACGAACGCTATCCTTCTCTCAAAGGCACGCTCGAAACGATAGACGTCATAACCCCCTGCACGTACGAACGCTATCTCAATACACGCCACGGCTCGTTCCAGGGCTTCGTGCATACGGCGACGGGCAAACAGCTCATGCAGAAGGGCGTTGTTCCGGGACTGAAAGGATTCATCCTTTCGGGACAGTGCATTTTCCAGAGCGGCGGACTTCCTCCCGCTGCGATAACGGGCAGGTTCGCTGCGCAGCGTATATGCAAAGCGGACGGACGCACGTTCATGAACAAAACCAAAAGCGAGAGTCTGCTCGCGGAAAAGCTGCGCGGTCTGGCTCGCAGGAAATCGCCCGTACACGGCGGCTGACGGAATTAAAAGAGAGGCAAAAACCTCTCTTTTTTCTTATGCCGTTGTTTTATCGTTGCAAAATGCCGCTCGCGGTGATATAATGTGTGCAGGACGAATATAACAGAGAGGAAAGGAGGATCGATACGATGAACATATGGCACGACATAGCACCGGAAAGGATAACTCCGAGCGACTTTATCGCGTACATAGAGATCACGAAGGGGCAGAAACAGAAATACGAGCTGGACAAGGAAACCGGCATGCTCATACTCGACAGAGTGCTGTATACTTCCACGCACTATCCCGCTAACTACGGTTTTATTCCGCGCACGCTCAGCGAAGACGGCGATCCGCTTGATGTACTCGTGCTTTGCTCCGAACCGATACTCAACTGTTCGCTCGTGCGCTGCCGTCCGATAGGCATCATAGCGATGGAGGACGGAGGAGAGCTCGACGAAAAAATAATCGCGCTGCCGTTCGGAGATCCGACTTACGCGCAGTTCAGATCCATTCATGAAATGCCCGAACACATAACGACGGAAATGATGCACTTTTTCACCGTTTATAAGGAGCTTGAAGGAAAAAAGACTTTCAGTTCCCGCAGCGGCGGTCATAAGGAAGCGCGCGAGGTCATAGAAAAATGCATGCGCGCATACGAAGAAAAATACGGCGCGCATTGATACCGCCGTACTTCGGCTTTTGCGGCAAATGACACAGCCGCCGCGTGAATTCACGCGGCGGCTGTTGCCGTTCCGGATATATCTGTGCTGCAAGAACCTGCGGTACGGACGGAGCAATTAAATTCGATTGTCGGTTAACCCGCCGTCCGCAAGGACCCGCACCGCAAGGTGCGTTCATAAAGACAGTGAGACACATCGGTACAGGCGGAGCGATATAACCCGGCCGTCGGTCAACCTGCCGTCCGCAAGGTGCATTCATAAAGACAGACACATCGGTACAGACGGAGCAATATAACCCGACCGTCGGTCAACCTGCCGTCCGCAAGGACCCGCAAGGACCCGCAAGGACCCGCAAGGACTTAGTCGACGGCTTTCATCGAGTCTGCCATATTGATCTTGTTCAGCTTCGGCAGAAGCATGAGATCCACCAGACCGCTGAACAGGAACGTGAGCGCGATAGTCGTGAGATAGCTCCACCAGCTGACGGAGAAGGGGAATATCATAAAGCTCGAACTGATACCGCTGAGCAGGAACGCAATCAGCCCCAGCCCCATGCCTACACCGAATATGACGCCGAACACGACGAGCACGATGATTTCCCTGAACACGTATCCCGCTACTTCCCGTCGTCGGTATCCGAGCACTTTGAGCGTTGCGATTTCCTTGCGTCTTTCGCAGATATTGATGTTCGTGAGGTTATAAAGCACTATGACGACGAGCAGTCCGGCGGCGATGACGAGCACGAGAGTAACCAGTCCGATCGTAGAAGTGATGTTTTCGAACTGCTCTTTCATGTCGTCCGTGAAGGTGACGCCGCTCACGCAGTCGAGCGAATACAGCTTTTGCTTGACTTCATTCTGCATATCCGTATCGCCGTCGGGAGTACCCGAATCTTTTACGAGTACGGTGTTGACGGCGGGCAGAGCGCCGAACGCATCGGTGTAACTCTCTTCTCCCATGAAAACCCAGCATTGCGAATATATCGTCATGATGCCGGTGACGGTCAGGTCCGCGCTGCTTCCCGTGGAAAGCCGTACCCGTACAGTGTCGCCCTCGTTTATGCCGTAAGCGCGGTGCAGACCTTCGGATATGATGACGGAATCGGCGTTATATTCGCAGTCCACGCTGATATACCCGTCAAGCGACGACGGATCCGATACGGCGACGAGAGTTATCGTATCGCTGTTCTCGTCGTTTTCTCCGGCATACAGCGTGCCGTTCGTTTCGTAGACCGCTGTATGATTGTCGTCGTCGCCGATGTACTGTGCGAGCGTTTCATCGTCCTGCCATCCGTCTTTTACGCCTATTTCGAGCCGATATGAAAATATGCCGTCGAATTGCAGATCGTTGACTGCCGTCATTGTGTTGAGCAGCCCGAATCCCGCAAGTATGAGCGCGGAGCAGCCGGCAACTGAAAGCACCGTCATGATCAGATTGCGCTTGAAGCGGAATATGTTGCGGAACGTCGCCTTATGTTTGAACGACAGCCTTTTCCAGAGCGGCGTGCGTTCGAGCAGTATGCGTTTGCCGGGCTTGGGCGCGCGCGGCTGCAGAATGGACGCGGGCGTTTCGCGCAGCGACGACCAGCACGCTCCCGCCGTCACGAGTATGACCGCCGTCACCGTTCCCACGAACGCTATGACGCAGAACAGCCAGTCTGCCGTAAAGATGAGCGTCGGGAGAACATACATCGAACCGTATGCGTTCCAGAGTATGAGCGGGAGCAGAAACGCTCCGAACGGCACGCTTATCGCGCAGCCGAGAAGCGCCGCCATGACGCTGTAAAATATGTATTTGCCCACTATCTGCGAGCTGTTATAGCCGAGCGAGCGCAGCGTGCCTATCTGCCCTCTGTCGTCGTCCACCATGCGTACGATGGTGGAGAACGCCACGAGCGCGGCGATCACTATGAAGAATACGGGGAATATTCCCGCAATCTGCGCCACTTTGTCTATGTTGACGGACATGCTGTAATAGGACGCGTTCGTCTTTCTGTTCAGAACGTACCAGTCCGACGAACCGTCCTCTTCGTCTATGTCCTCAATGAACTGCTGAACGGTGAGCGAATAATCGTCGTATTCGGGCGTGAACGCCGTGTATGCGGCTGTTCCTCCCGCGTCTATCCACAGCTCGGTGTAATATCTCACGCTTTCAGTGCCGCCTCCGCTTATCAGATCGGGCAGCCCGGTAACGTCGTCGCTGATGCGTTCCGTTTCCGCGATGATCGTGTCTTCCGCGCCGTATACGATAATATCGAGCGCGCCGCTGCCTATGTTGCACGACTCGCTCTGTCTGAGAAAGTACAGCGGGGAAGTGACGATGCCCACGACTTCGAGGGTGTCGTCGGCAGGCGCGACCGCGCCTTCCTCGTTCCCGCTGCCGTATGTAAGCACGTCGCCCGCGGCTATGTCATACATATCGCCGAACGGGAGTATCGCAACCACTTCGCCTATCTCCGCGGGCCATCTGCCTTCCGTGAGCGTGAGCGAGTTGACCGCAGTCAGTCCCTCGGTGCTGTTCTTTCCCGCGGCGACGACGCGCACGGCTTTTTCGGCGCTCTCGTCGTTCACCGAATAATAAAGATCGGAACTGACTACCTTTTCCACCGTTCCGCTTCCGGCGGCGGAATCTTCGGCGGAAAGCCGCTGCGCGAGATTGTCCGCGTCGGCGGCGGAGGGGAGGGAGTCCACCGTACCGTTCACCGTTTCCTTGAATTCCTCGAACGTAATGTCGCCCGATATGAGATCCGCGATAAGCGCGTCCGTATCCGGCATTTCGGTTATGCCGGGATATATCGTATAATCGTAGTAATTGCTTTCGGCAAAGTATTCGTTATACGAATCTTTCATATCCGGAGTGACGAAAGACAGCCCCATGAGAAGCGCGACGCCGAGCGCGATTATGCCCGTTATCGCGATGAATCTTCCGAAGCTGCTGCCGAACTCCTTGAATACGATTTTTGCGTGTTTTTTCATAGCGTTGTCACCATACGAGTTCTTCGACGGGGGTGGGGTTTTCGTTTCTGTTTTCGTAGGCTATTCTGCCGTTCTTTATTCCGAAGACGTGATCCGCCATTTTCGTCAGTTCGGAGTTGTGCGTGATTATAATGACCGTCTTTCCGCTCTCGCGGCATATGCGCTGGAGCAGTCCGAGAATGTTTTTGCCCGTTTCGTAGTCGAGCGCGCCCGTAGGCTCGTCGCAGAGCAGTATCTTGGGGTTTTTCGCTATCGCGCGCGCAATGGCGACGCGCTGCTGCTCGCCGCCGGAAAGCTGCGCGGGGAAGTTCTTCATCCGCTCTCCCAGCCCGACGCTTTCGAGCGTCGTTTTCGCATCCAGCGGATTGCGGCAGATCTCGTTCGCAAGCTCGACGTTTTCCAGCGCCGTGAGGTTCTGCACGAGGTTATAGAACTGAAACACGAAACCAACGTCGTAGCGGCGGTAAAGCGTCAGCTCGCGCGAGGTCATCTTGCTTATGTCCTTGCCGTCGAGCATGACCGTTCCCGAAGTCGCCGTATCCATGCCGCCGAGTATGTTGAGCACCGTGGTCTTTCCTGCGCCGCTCGGTCCGACTATGACGCAGAATTCTCCTTCTCCGATGGTCAGAGTCACTCCGTCGGCGGCGTTTATCTTGTTTCCGCCCATGTCGTATATCTTATATACGTCTTCGAGCTTTACGAATTCCGCGTTTTTTTCCGTCGGGACTCCGGCGGGCGTTATCTGTTTTTCGGCGGTGTTTTCCATAAAATCCTCCCTGCGTTCACGCACTATTCCTTTATACGCTTTTATGTTAGCATGCTATCTTTAATTGCATATTAAGCGATCAGGGATTTTGTGCTCGTTTTGTGAAATATTGTGTTGCATTGTGTCGCGGGTTGCCCGCGGCATTATAACGAATATATGTTGCCGCGGTCAGCAGGGTGTAATGAATCGCGGTATTCGGCGTATTGTGTGACGGTATTGTGTGCGGTTCGTGAAAAATTGTGTAATATGTCGGAAAGGTATTGACAGAGGGAGGGGGGTTGGTGATATATTAAATACAGATTAAACGACGCGCGAAAAACGACAACCGGCGCGCCGAAGAGGAGGATAAAATGAAAAAGAAGATCGCGATAGGTATTGCTGCTGTGTGCCTTGCCGTGGGAATGGTTTTTGCGTTTACCGCGTGCGGCGTCAACGGCTCGCCCGAGAGCGTTGTCAAGGCAAGTCTTGAAGCGACGCTCAATCTCGATGTCGACAAACTGCTCGATACTTATTATTTCGAGGACGAGGCGGACAAAGAGAGCGTGAAGGCGTTTCTGGAAGAAGAACTTAAAGGCGATGCATATGAAATGTCCGGCAAGATAACCAAGTTCGATTTCACGGAAGAGGAAGCAACCGATGACGAACTCAAAGCCGCGCAGGCGCTGTATGAGGGAATCAATATCGAGGCGCTTTCCAATTATTCCGTTACGTATTCCATTAAGGCTACCGTTAAAATTACC
>CASEMM010000011.1 GCA_949289095.1 uncultured Eubacteriales bacterium
CGCTCTCGCCGCGAAACTGGACGGTTACGTCGTTCTCGCGGATATAGGCGGCAGGCTCGTCACGAGCGCGGAGTTTGCGGACATGATAGAGCGGGCATATTCCGTACGGGATAAGGTGCAGCTGGTCATAGGCGGCAGCCGCGGAGTGACGGACACCGTGCGCAGCCGCGCGGATGCGCGCGTGTCGTTCGGCAGAATGACGTATCCGCACAAACTGATGCGGCTTATAGCGGCGGAACAGCTGTACCGCGCGTTCACGATAACCGCGGGAATGCCGTATCACAAATAAATATCGCCGCGCGCCGCGGCATATAATGCGGTATGTATGATTATAACGACCTTCGCCGCGACTGCTGCGCGCTGTGCCGCAGCGGCGCGGAATGCGGCAGCATAGGCAGAACGCGGTTCGGGGCGCACATAGTATGTTTTCACGTCGGTCCGAAGGACGCTCCGCAGATGATCGTGCAGGGCGGCATGCACGCGCGCGAATGGGTGACGAGCATAGTCGTCGTTCGGCAGGCAAAGGCAATGCTGCGGGAAAAACTGCCCGTCGGCATATACTTTCTGCCCATGACCAATCCCGACGGCGCGACGCTCGCGCAGCACGGCGCGGAATGCTTTCCCAATGCCGACGAGCTTGTGCGCATAAACGGCGGCAGCCGCGACTTTTCGATGTGGAAGGCGAATGCGCTCGGCGCGGACATAAACTGCAATTTCGACGCGCGCTGGGGGCGGGGAAAGGGCAACCTGCGTTCGCCTGCGCCCGCGTCGTATATAGGCAGCTCGCCCGAAAGCGAAGCGGAAACGTCCGCTCTCGCGCGGCTGACGCGCAAGGTGCGCCCCGTAATGACGGTCAGTTACCACGCTCTCGGCAGGGAGATATATTACGAGTTCGGGCAGAAGGGCGCCGCTCTCGCACGCGATGCGGCGATAGCGCGCGCGGCGGGTAAGTTCCTCGGCTACCGCGTCGTAAGCGGAGATCTCGGCAGCGCGGGCGGGTATAAGGACTGGTGCGTGGAAAAATTCGGGATAACCGCGCTCACCGTTGAGATAATAAGCGACAGGCACGCCCACCCGCTTTCCGAAAAGGACCTCGCGGGAGAGGAAAAGAACGTATGGCTGCCGCTGCTGCTTGCGGAGTCGGCGGCGGAAATGTGCGGAGGATAAATGCAGAGCGAAGAGAAATACATGCGTGCGGCGATAGCCGAAGCGAAAAAGGCTGAAAGAAAAAGCGAAGTTCCCGTGGGCGCGGTCATCGTCGCGCCCGACGGCAGCATCGTCGCACGCGCGCATAACGAGCGGACGACCAAGTGCGACCCCACCGCGCACGCCGAGATCCTCGCCCTGCGCAAAGCGGGAAAGAAGCTCGGACACTGGAATCTCGAAGGGTATGAGCTGTATGTGACCAAGGAGCCGTGCGTGATGTGCGCGGGCGCGATAGTGCTGTCCCGCATAAAGCGCGTCAGATACGGCGCATACGACAGGCGGTTCGGCTGCGCGGGCACTGTCAGAAGCCTGACGGACGACCCCGTGTTCAATCACCGCGCCCCCGCGGAGGGCGGTCTGCTCGAATGCGAGTGCGCGAAAATGCTGACGGACTTTTTCAAAGTCCGCCGCACGGGAAGGATAAAAGAGGAGGATACGGAAGATGAAAACTGCGGTCAGAGCGGTAATCGCGGAAGATAATCCGTCGGACGCGGCGCGTCTGCGCGGTTATCTCGACCGTTATTCGGAAGAACACGGCACGCTTTTCTCGGTGCGCGCTTATCCGGACGCAGTGTCGTTCACAGAAAAGTACGAGCCGGGCAGCGATATAATATTCATGGATATAGAAATGCCGGATATGAACGGCATGGAAGCGTCCCGCCGCGTGCGCATGTACGACAGGGACGTGATTATCATATTCGTCACGAATATGGCGCAGTACGCGCTGAAGGGTTATGAAGTCGGAGCGTTCGATTTTATCGTCAAACCCGTGTCTTACGGGGATTTTTCGTTCAAACTGACGCGCGCCCTCGAAAAACTCGAACGCAGCGGGGGAGGCGTCAGCATCATGGCGAGGACGCGCCGGGGCGTGTTCAAAGTCGAAGCGGCGGAAACGAAATACGTCGAGATCGCCGATCACAGTCTTATTTACCACACGGTGAAAGGGGACGTGACGGCAACGGGTCATTTATACGAGATCGAACCGATTCTGCTCGGCGCAGGATTCGTCAGATGCAATCGCTGTTATCTCGTCAATCTCAGATATGTGGAGTATGCCGAGGATAACGTCGTATCTCTCGGGAACGGCGTGGTTTTGCAGATCAGCCGCAACCGCCGTAAGGAGTTCTACGACGCGCTGACGAGCTATATGTGCGGAGGCTGAAATGTACGAACTGACGGCGTTTTTCTTTTTCCGTCCGCTGTTCACCGCCGAACTTATCGTCGCGGAATTGATGTTCGCGCGCAATCTCGGGCGGCGCAGAATGTTCGCGCTGCGGGCGGGGCTGTCCGTCGCGGCGTGTATCGGGCTGTCGTTCGCGCTGCCTGTCGTATCGTTCGATACGCTTTACGGATCGGCGATTTTTCTCATACTGTTCGCCGCGAGCGTAGCGGCGCTCGCCGTGATGTTCCGCGATTCGCTGCGCAACATAATTTTCTGCGGAATAGCGGGATTCACCGTTCAGCATATAGCGAGCGAACTGTTCGAACTGCTGAACGTCGCCACGGGACTTAACGGCGGCATAGTATCCGACTTTTACGGCAGCAGCGCGCCGGGCGGTTCGGCGGCGTTTTCCGGAGTGGACGCGTTCGTGTTCACCGTGTATTACATGATATTCGTCGTGACGTATACCGCATCGTTCACGTTTTTGTCCGGACTGATGAAAAAGTACGACGTGCTTTCGATGGGCGGGTTTTCCATGATCGCGGTTTCGCTGCTTACGATAGTCATAGACGTTATTCTCGGTGCGGTCATAATCTGGGCGTTCCCGGACGACGCAGAACCGATCGGCGTGATATTGCTGCACGTGTACAATCTGCTTTGCTGCGGACTCGTGCTTTTTCTGCTGTTCGAAATGCCGAGGCGGCGTGCGGCGGAGCGCGAACTGTCCGTGCTGAAAACAGTGCGTCATCTCGAAAAGGAAAAGTATGCGGAAAGCAAGGAGAACGTCGAACTGATAAACCTCAAAGTGCACGATCTGAAACATTTTCTGCATTCGCGCGGCGGCGCGCTGAACGAAGGCGAAATGCGCGAACTGGAGGAACTGACGGAGATATACGATTCCGCTTACCGTACCGGCAGCGAGGCTCTCGACGTTGTGCTCATGCAGAAGAGTCTCGTGTGCAGAGCAAAGAGCATTCGTTTGTCGGTGATCGCGGACGGAGGTTCGCTGTCCGTCATGTCCGACGCGGACGTGTATTCGATGTTCGGCAACATACTCGACAATGCCGTCGAGGCTGCCGAACGCCTGCCCGAAGACGTGCGGCAGATAGGTCTGAACGTCCGACGTGCGGGCAACTTCGTCGCGCTGACTGCGTACAACGGTTACGACGGAGAGATAAAATTCGAAAACGGCATGCCCGTTACCGCGAAAGAAGATAAGGCTTATCACGGGTTCGGACTGCGCAGCATTCGGCGCACGGCGGAAAAGTACGGCGGTACGATGCGGATAGAATGCGACGGCGGGGTGTTCTGCGTCAAAATACTCATCCCTTTGCCGAGATGTCCGTGACCGTTTGCGGATTTGACGATACATTTTACGGAGGACGGATTGAAATTCGTTCTCCGTTGTTTTATGATATTCCTGCGGCGGAAGTATGCGCGTTTTTACGGAAGCCGCAAAGGAGAGAATAATGACAGCAGCGAAAAAAATCATGACGGCGGCAGTGCTTGCCGTTCTCGCGTTCGCGCTCTGCATCGCTTTTGCCGCGTGCGGAGACGATAAGCCTTCGGGCGGCGGTTCGACGAATACGGGCGGCAGCAGACCTACGCAGGACGTCGATCCTTATGTTACGGCGGTGACCGTCACGCGGAATCCCTATAAATCCGAATATCTGACGGGCGAAAAGATCGATCTTAACGGTCTGAAATTCGACGCTACGTGGATACTCGACGGAGAGGAGGAAGTCATCGACATGGTGGCTGCGGATCTCGACGGCTATACTCCGGGCAGAAACGATATTCTGACGACGGATATGACGAAAGTCGAGTGCGTCATAGGCGGTTTTACGTTCGAAATAGCGATAACCGTTTCGGAACAGCAGGCGGATACGCCGATAGCCGACGAGTACGCGCCGCTCGTCATTTCCCGCGAAGTAAGTACGAACAGCACGACTTCGCTCAAAAAAAACGGAGCGGATGCGGAAGAGGATATCGTATACGGTCACAGAATATACTCCGCGGAAAACCTGACGTCCTATGCCCTGCGCGGCGGTAAGGGGACGCGTCTGATAATCAAAGGCGGCGGCCTGACCGGCGACGGAACGGCAAAGCGCATCAAGGTGCATTACATTTTCAAGAACGGCGGAAGCAGCGCGTTTACGTTCAGGTACTATTATAATAACGACGGGGAAATAGGCTGCACTCCGATGATTCGTCTTGCCGCGGGCGAAGTGAGAACGACGGATTTTGTCGTGGACATGTCGGAGGCGGGTACGTCGCAGCCGTGGGCGGATATTCAGCTCGGACTGGACTATTATAACGACGGCGAGATAATCGTCGGCGGATATATCGCGGAAGAATTTACGGGCGATACCCGCGAGCTGTCTCTCGAAAACGCGTGTTTCGCGGACGGTACGACTGCAAAAATGCTCTCGGAGGGAGATCCTCTGCCGGAAACCGAACTTGCGGAAGAAGGTAAGGAATTCCTCGGCTGGTACGATGCGACGGATCCGGGGAACAGGTATTTCGCGGACGAGAACGGCGACGTCGATTTTTCGATGCCGGCGCGCGACACGCGCCTCGCGCCGATAGTGAGAATGACGGAATATGCGGATGTGTCGCTCAAACCCCGCAAGACGAGCAGCGGCAGCGTGCCCGAAGTGTATTATGCGGACAATAACAAGACAGCCGCGGGCGAGGCGGATTATTCGTCGGACGGCTATTCGGAAACGAACGTACTGTACACTTTGTATGCTGCGGAGAACGGAACGGATATAGTAAGCGGCTGCGGCAATCATCTCGGAAACAATTTCGAACGGGACAGACTCGTAAGACTGACCGTGACGTGGAAGTCCGGCGGCGCCCTTTCTTTCCGGCATTGGATAGATTTCAAGTCGAACGACAGGTATGTGCGCGCGTTATCCGAGGCGGTTCTTACCGTAAGCGGCGACTCGCCTTCGGCGTCGGCATATTTCGTGATACCCAAAGATTATACGGTGAACGAAAACAACGAAGCCGGCTTCCACATGCAGCTTCTCGAAGAACTTACGGAAAATACGTCTTTCGAAATGACGTGCGAATACGCTTACATTTCCGAATAACCGGAGGAAAATATGACGGATAACGTAAAAGCGGTGCGACCGCGCAGAAAAATAAACATAATCATGCTGGCAGTGTGCGTCCTGCTCGTTGCCGGGCTCATTGCGGGCGATGTGGTGTGCTGGTATTTCTTCGACGAAATAAACAATCACCTCGTCGGAATGGGCGTACAGGTGGATGCGGACAGGGCGACGCAGGCACTCGCCGAGGGCGACGAACTCGTACAGAGAATAGAAGAAGAGGGCATAGTGCTGCTCGAAAACGACGACGGCACGCTCCCGCTCGAAGTAAACGGCGCATACAACGTCAACGTGTTCGGAGTCGGCGGCACGGACGACGGATTTGCGTACACGTCCGACAGGGGCAGCGGCGTCGCTACCATACTCCCGGAGGATACGGAAAAATTCAAAAAGACGCGCGTCACTTTCACCGAGGGACTGGCGGCGAGCGGCTTTAACGTGAACGCGGATCTTCTTGCCGAATACGAGGACGGCAACCCCGACGCCTCGTTCTATTCGGACAACGCCGTGCTCGACGCGGCAAAGAGCTGGTCGGATACCGCGATAGTTGTCATATCGCGCGTGACGGGCGAAAACACGAGTACGTCTGAGCTGCTCGATCCGAGTCTTGCCGACGGCAGTCTGTGGCTCAACGACGAGGAAACCGCAATGCTGGATTACGTCCGCACGACGTTCGGCACGGTGATAGCAGTGATAAATTCGTCCAACACAATGGAGATGGGATTCACGGAACTCGAAGGCGTGGACGCCGCGCTGTCCGTCGGGTATGTCGGGCAGTCGGGCACGAAGGCGATAGGCAGGGTGCTTTCCGGGGCGGTCACGCCGAGCGGGCACCTTGCCGCGACGGCTCCTTACGACACGACGCAGGATCCGACGTACGCTAACGCGGTGCGTACGGCGGGAGGCGACAATCAGATACATTATACCGAAAATATTTACGTCGGATACAAGTGGTACGAAACGGCGTTTGCGGAGAAGTTCTCGTTCTCGTCCGGCGATTACGATTTCGATTTCTCCACCGAGGCCGGTTACCGGGAAGCGGTACAGTACCCGTTCGGCTACGGTCTGAGCTATACGACGTTTTCGTGGGAACTCGGCGACGTGACTTTCACCGTGGACGGTTACAGCGAACCGCTGCCTTCCGACGGTATGCTGTTCGACCGCGAAACGACGATAAGCGCGGAAGTTACCGTTACGAATACGGGCGCATACCCCGGCAAGGACGTGGTTCAGCTGTACACGTCCCCGCAGTATTACGACGGCGAAACGGAAAAGAGCGCAATCAACCTTACCGCATTCGCCAAAACGGACACTCTGTATCCCGCGGGTTACGACGTTCCGGACGGAGAGGACGCCGCGGACTATCCGAATTCGCAGACGCTCACTCTGACGTTCGACATATACGACATGGCGTCATACGACAGCTACGACATGAACGGCAACGGATTCAAGGGCTGGGAACTCGATCCGGGCGATTACGGGATAAAGTTCATGAAGAACGCTCACGACGCGTCCGGGATTCCTGACGTAACCGTCAGGGTTCCCGTTACGGATGAGGAAACCGGCAGGGGATACATATATCGTTTCGATCCGGAAACGAACGGATACGTCAAAAACCGTTTCACGGGCGACGACGCGGAAGCGGGAGTTCCGACGGACGGCAGCGCGTTCGGAGAAGAAGTGAAGTATCTGTCGCGCGCGGATTTTGCGGGAACGTTCCCCGTATCGAAGACGCCCAACCGTCCTGCGGGCAGCCTTACCTCCGTGAAAGACTGGTATTATACGGGATGGGACGAGGATCCCTCGCTCGAACGGCCGCGGCTGGAAAGGACGGACGGAGAACTGCTTTACCTTTACACGCGCGAGGACGGCTCTCCCGCGACTGCAGAAGAACTGGCGGGAACGCAGGGCGTGAAACTCGTCGCGAACGAAACTCTCATACTGAAACTCGGCGCGGACTACGATGCGCCCGAGTGGGAACAGCTCCTCACGCAGCTGACGATGGACGAAATCAATCTGATCACGGGCAGCGCGGGATTCGGCACGAAAGAGGCGGCGTCCGTAGGCAAGCCCCGTCTGCTCGACTTTGACGGTCCGAGCGGATTCAACAGCAAGATAACGCAGTCAACGAGCAGTACGGCGTGGACGGGATATCCCGCCGCAAGCGTGCTCGCGCAGACATGGAACGTCAGCCTCGCTTACGGCATGGGATTCGCTCTCGGTGCGGAGGCAAAAGTCACGGGCGGCATGACCGGCATATACGCGCCTACGGTCAATCTGCACCGCACGCCGTATAACACGCGCAATTACGAGGCGTACAGCGAAGATCCCGTGATCTCCGGATATATGGCGGCGAATATGATAACCGGAGCGAAGAACAACGGTCTGACGTGCTGGCTCAAACACTTCGCTCTGAGCGAGGCGGGCTGGAACCCCAATCACGTTTACACATGGCTTACGGAGCAGAACCTGCGCGAAAATTATCTGAAACCGTTCGAGATCGCGGTTAAGGATGCGGACGCGAACGCGGTCATGTCCGCGTTCAACAGGGTGGGCGGCGTCGACTGCGTCAACAGTTACGCGCTGCTTACGAAAGTTCTCCGCGACGAGTGGAAATTCGAGGGAGCGGTGGTTACCGACTACAATATGGGCGAACTCAGGGAGCACATACGTTCGGGCAACGATCTGCATCTCACTCCGAACGAGAACACTCCGCAGACGCTCGATAAACTTGACGATACGGACGTGTATTGCGGCGTGCAGGGGGTTAAGAACGCGCTGTTCACTTACTGCAATACCTATTATGCGGCAAAGACGTTCGATCCCGATGCCGAAATGGCGCTTGCTTCGTTCGACGAGCCGTTCGCATGGTGGGTGCTTCTGCTCGTAGCGCTGAACGTGCTTGCCGTTCTCGGACTCGGATACAACGTGTTCCGCATGTTCCGTCCGCGCCGAAGCAGAGAAAAGAATCCGTCGCCGGATGACGAATAACGCCGTGAGGATCGGATCGATCCGGGTAAGCCGCGCCCCGTGCGGAAAGCACGGGGCGCGGTTCGGATTTCCGGAACGCGGGGAAGTTGTTTCAAACTTGTAACAAGCAC
>CASEMM010000012.1 GCA_949289095.1 uncultured Eubacteriales bacterium
CGGCGACATACATCAGTCTTCGCTCTTCTTCAAGCTCGTCCGGAACGTCGCTTGCTCTTGAAAGCGGGAAGAGTCCTTCTTCCGCGCCCGCAATGAATACGCAGCGGAATTCCATGCCTTTGGCACTGTGAACGGTAGACAGATATACGCAGTCGTTCGCTTCGTCGTCGCCTTCCGTGTACAGCGTGACTTCCTGTAAAAAGTCATTAAGCGTTCCGCCGCGGTTGTTTACGAATTCGTGAGCGGATGAGATGAAATCGTCTATATTCAGTTTGCGCGTCGTGTTTTCTTCGGTGTCATCCGAATACGCTTCTTTTATGCGTGCAAGTTCTATGATTTTTTCAGAGAGTTCCGCGACATCGGATACTTTTGCGTATTCGTTCAGTTTTTCCAGCAGTTTGCCGAATGCGGATACCTTTGTCATGACGCTCTGTCCGAGAGTCGGTATGTCTCCCGTTATCGCATCGTAAAAGCACTTACCGCTTGCGGTGCAGTATTCGCGTATTTTTTCCACAGTCGTATCGCCTATGCCGCGTTTGGGAAAATTGATGATACGCGTTATCGCCTCTTCGTCGTATTTATTTGAAATCACGCGCAGATATGCGATTATGTCCTTAACTTCCTTTCTGTCGAAGAATTTGAAACCGCCGTATACCTTGTACGGCAGAGAATACTGCATAAAGCGCTGTTCGAGCGTGCGCGTGAGTGCGTTTACGCGCATGAGCACGGCAAAATCGTGCGGTCTGTAACCGTCCGAAATTAACTTGCGGATGGTATTGACTATGAAATCCGCTTCACCCGTCTCCGAGCGCGCCTTGTAGAAGACGGGCGGCTCTCCTGCGCCGCTTTCTGTCCACAGGTTTTTATCGATGCGCGAGGTATTGTTTTTTATCAGTTTGTTGGCGAGCGTAAGTATGTTCTTTGTAGAACGGTAGTTCCGCTCGAGTTTATAGAGTTTTGCGCCGAAATCCTCTATGAAACTCTGCATGTTGGCGACGTAAGCGCCGCGCCAGCCGTAAATGCTCTGATCTTCGTCGCCGACGACAAAGATATTTCCGTTTCCGGAAGCGAGCAGACGTACAAGCCCGTATTGTATTTCGTTTGTGTCCTGAAATTCGTCGACGTGTATGTATCTGAATTTACGGCAGTATGACAGGAGGATTTCTTCCGAACGGGAAAACAATTCGTAAGTTTTAAGAAGGAGATCGTCAAAGTCCATTGCATTATACGCTTTGAGGCGTTTCTCGTATTCCGCATATACGTCGGCAATGAGTTCTATATCTCTGTAACCGGAATAATTTTCAAGCATCTGTTCGGGAGAATAACCGTCGTTTTTTGCGGAGGATATCGTCTGTGCCGCGAGTTTTGCGGTTGCTCCTCCGTCATCCATCTGCGGCCAGCATTCTTTGACTGTCTGTTTGATGAGCCGCTCCGATTCCTCCTGCGAATATATCGTGAAATTCTGTCCGTATCCGATTACCGCTGAGTGGCGGCGGAGAATGCGCGCGCACATAGAATGAAACGTTGACACCCATATATCGGATGCGTCCGGCAGCAGAGAATAAAGTCTGTTTTTCATTTCTTCAGCGGCTTTGTTCGTAAACGTTATTGCGAGCACGTTATATGCCGGAACGCCGAGGTCGCGTATTATATGCGCAATTCGGTGAGTGAGCAGACGCGTTTTACCGCTTCCCGCTCCCGCCGTTACCAAAACCGCCCCCTCCGTATCGAGGGCGGCGGCAAGCTGTTCGTTGTTAAGACCGTCGGTTGTCGTCGGCATCGTTCAATCTCTCCAAAGCTGTTTTGTAACCGTCTGTTCCGTATTCGAGGCATTTGTTTATTCTGCTGATCGTCGCAGTCGACGCTCCGGTTTCAGCGGATATTTCCTGATACGTTCTGCCTTCGCTGAGCAGCCGCGCGACGTGAAAACGTTGAGCCATCGCCTGCAATTCGGATACGGTGCACAGATCTTCGAAGAAATCATAGCATTCCTTGGTGTCGTTTAACGACAGAACCGCGCGGAAAAAGAAATCCGTATTTGCGTTTTTCAGTTTGCTGTTCAAAGCTGCGCCTCCCTTCAGTCACTACGGATAGTTTAGCACAGTAAAGCGGAACTGTCAAACATATTTGCTTTTTTCCGCGAGTTACGTTTCGGAAGATATTTCAGACGTATTTGTTCTTTTCCCTGTAATATCTTTCGCGCAGCTCTCTGAATTTCGCGGACAGTTCGAGAATATATCGCTGTTTGTTTGCGCTGTCGAGGCGATCGTATTCGCTTTTGTCCACCAGCCTGCCTATCGGGTCGGTGACGTCCTC
The DNA here is from genome assembly GCA_949289095.1 of uncultured Eubacteriales bacterium. GTDB lineage: Bacteria > Bacillota > Clostridia > Christensenellales > Pumilibacteraceae > Protoclostridium. The sequence continues at coordinate 2,317 of CASEMM010000012.1, forward strand.
ATCATCGTCGAGCATACGACGAACTTTCCCGTACAGTTTCTCGTCGCGTTCGGCAAAATCGTCGCCGAGCGCTCTGCGCGAATCGCGTTCGAATGTCTTTATGCGGGCTTCCCTCGCCGATTCTATTACCGCGCGGTTTTCCGTAGAACATCCGATCAGATCTCGTTCTGACTGCATCTTCTGCCAGTAGCCCATTTTGAGACGCTGTTTTGCGAGCATAGCCCGGCGCTTGATTTCGCTCATTTCCTTTTTCATACCGTTTCCTCCGTGCTTTTTTACGATTGTATCACTTCCGCGAAAAAAAAGCGCGGGAAAGGCATAATTAGTTTTTTATCGACAAAATATTCCGTAATATTGCGTATAAACTCATAAGGCAGATTGCAAACGGCGTCCGATCGGATATCGGACGCCGTCTTACGGCTGTATTTCAGCTCTTGTTGCTGCGCTTGCGCGCTGCCTCGGACTTCTTCTTTCTTCTCACGGAAGGCTTTTCGTAGTACTCTTTTTTACGGAGATCTCCGAGAATATTATCCTTCTGGCACTTTCTCTTAAAGCGTTTGAGAGCGCTTTCGAGCGATTCGTTTTCGCCTACTTTTACTACGGACATTTTAACACCTCCTTCCCTGCCGGTAAGACTGCCGTCCGACGGACAGCCTAATTATTTTATCAGATCCGGCGGAGGATGTCAACGAAAAACGTATGCTTTTTTTGCCGGATCGCATAATCGTGAGTCGCAATGCTTTTTCGCGGCAGTGTTCCGGAAAAAATCCGCACGAAGTCAACGCTTTTTGAGATCGGGAAAATCAAGGATCTGACCGCCAATTATGTGAATGTGAAGATGAAATACCGTCTGACCCGCATCGTCGCCCTGATTGACTATAATCCTGTATCCTCCGGTCAGTCCGAGACTTTCCGCAAGAGATGGTATTTTGCGGATACCGCGCATCAGCGCCGCCGCATCGCCGTCGGTCATATCGCCGATAAGTTTGTAATGACGTTTCGGAATCATCAGATAGTGTTTTTCGGCTTTGGGATCTATATCCTTTATTATGAATACATCGTCGTCCTCATACACCTTTTCGGAAGGGATTTCTCCGTCTCGGATTTTGCAGAAAATACAATTCATGTTATCTTACTCCTTCTTTGAATTTTTCGGTGATTTTTATTTTTGCCGTTTCGCCGGGTTTGTGCGAGCGCGAATATACGCGGACGTAGTTGGAAGAATATCCGTACGAATATTCGCCGTCATTTTCCTCGAACAGTACGCAAAGCGTTTTGCCCTTTTGCCGTTCGAGAAAATCGTTTTTCAGTTCGCGCCTGATTTTTCCGAGGACGGCTGCGCGCTCGCGTCTGATTTCCATCGGTATCTGTTTCATTTCCGCGGCGCGCGTACCTTTTCTTTCGCTGTACGGAAATACATGCATGTCCGAAAAGCGTATTTCTCGTACGAAACTGCAGGTTTCCGCAAAATCGCTTTCTGACTCTGCGGGAAATCCGGCTATGATGTCCGTAGTGATTCCTGCGTTCGGAAAATACCTGCGAATATCGCAAACGGCTTTTGCGAATCTTTCCGTGTCGTAATGTCTGTTCATGGATTTCAGCACGCTGTCGCAGCCCGATTGCAGCGACAGATGAAAGTGATCGTCGAATCCGGATTCGGCAAGAGCCGAGAGCAGTTCATCGTCAATGATCGTGCATTCGAACGAACTGAGTCGCTTTCTTATCTTTATTCCGCCGAGCGCTTTTACCGCGTCCGTAAGCGACAGCCCGATATCCTTTCCGTATGAAGACACGTCAATGCCCGTAAGCACTATCTCGCGCGTATGTGCTGCCGCGTTTTTCGCTTCGCCGACTATGGAGCCGAGCGGACGAGAACGGCTTCTGCCGCGCAAATAAGGGATTATGCAATAGGAACAGAAATTATTGCAGCCATCCTGAATCTTTATGTAATCACGGGTGCTTTCGTGCGACGGCATCGGCATATCTTCGTATTTTTTTGCGGGTGCGGTTATATTCTGCACATTTTTGTATATTATGCCTGACATAATACGCCGCGCAAGCAGCTGTTTTTCGGCAGTACCGCCTATCCATACGATATTATTCGTTTTTCTGAACGGCGCAGGATCGTTCTGACTGCTGCAACCTATGACATATACCTTTGCATCCGGATTAAGCCTTGTGCATTTGCGCGCAAGCTGTCTGCTCTTTCTGTCCGCTTCGCCCGTTACGGAACAGGTATTTACCGCATACGCGTCCGCATATGTCTGTTCTTCCGTGACGTCTGCGCCGAGAGATTTCAGTTCCGCGATCAGAGAACGGCTTTCGCATTCGTTTACCTTGCAACCGAGAGTCAAGACGGCGATTTTCATTTCCATTCTCCGCAAAGCTGCATTATGACCGCAGCGCCCGCTATTGCTGCCGTTTCGGCGCGTAATATCCGCTTGCCGAGAGTTACGCCGCAGAAGCCTTCGTCTGCCGCCCGCGCGACTTCCCCGTCGGAAAATCCTCCTTCGGGTCCTGTCACGAGAGCTACCCGCTTTTCTCCGCCGTTTATGACTTCGTTTATACGCTTACCGTTTCCGTATGCCCCTTCGTATGAGAACACGACGGAGTCATAGCCGCGAAGTTCGGCAAGCACCTCTTCAAACGTTGCTGTTTCCGTAATATCGGGTATGACGGCGCGACCGCACTGTTTTGACGCTTCGTGTGCGGCGCGGCGAAGTCTTACGGATTTTTCCGAGCGGCATACGGTTCGTTCGCTTATGAACGGCACTATGCGACGCACTCCGAGTTCAGTCAGTTTCTGCACTTCAAACTCCGTTTTGTCGCCTTTGAGCAGCGCTATGTACGCGCACAGAAACAGTGACGGTTCCGTGAGATTGAACTCGCGCGAAACAAATGACAGCGTCACGGACGACTTGTCGAAAGCGGTTATCTCGTAGACGTAATCGTAACCGTCGTTGGGACAGACGATTATCCGTTCTCCCTGCCGTGCGCGCAGTACGTCGGCAAGATGCCTGCGCTCGTCGCCCGTCAGTCTCATTACGGGTATATCCGCTTTTTCCGCAAAAAACCTTCTCACCTTTTCACCGCCGCATATGCCGTCCATCCGTTTTTACGAACTTCGGTCTTTTTTTCGAATAAGCCGCTGCCGAAATACGCCCGTTCGATTTCTTCCGTTCTCTTGTCTATTATGCCGCTCATTATTATGACCGAACCTTTTTTCATGACGCGCGGCAATTCCGTGCGCAGACGGATGAGTATGTCCGCGGTCAGATTTGCGAGAACGATATCCGCGCAGCCTTTGTAATCCGATGCGAGATCTCCGCAGATTACCTCGGCGCTCAATCCGTTAAATGAGAGATTGGACTGCGTCGCATGCGCCGCCTGCGGATCGATGTCGATAAACGTGCAGTCTTTTGCGCCGAGCGCAAGCGCGGATATTCCGAGTATGCCGCTTCCGCAGCCTACGTCGAGAATTTCCGCTCCTTTGCAATCCATGTCCGACAGCAGTTCGAGGCACATTCCCGTCGACTCATGCAGTCCCGTTCCGAATGCCATACCGGGGTCGATGAGTATCTTCGGTTTATCGTAATTGCCGTCCATCCATTTCGGAACGACGACGAATCTGCCGAAGTCGAGCGGCGAGTAGTATTTTTTCCATTCGTTTTCCCAATCGGCGGAATCGCAGACCGAAACGGTGATTTCCGCGTCCCTGCCGAGGAATTCTCTGAGGGCTGAGAAGAGAGCGGACAGATCCGCATTCTCGTCGTAACATCCGGTCACATAGGTGTGCCGAGGGAAATTCCGCAGAGAGTCATCGTAGTAGTCCCAGTTGTGCTCTGAGCGAAGTATTTCTTTGATATCCTCCGCATCTTTGACGCATGCGCCGTCGCTGCCCGCTTCTATCATCGCATATGCCGCAAGATCGGCTTCTTCGTGAGTGGTTATTATAGTTACCTGTTTGTATTTCATTATAAACCGCAAGGAAAGCCCGCGTTTCTGCGGGCTTTCCTTACCCCTTGAGATATTGTTTATGAATTCTGGCTGCCGTCGTTCTGCTGAGCACCGTTATCGGCGTTCTGCTGATAAAGTTTCGAGAACACCGCATCCGACTTTTTGGAGAGTTCGTCGGTCGCTTCACGGATCTTGTCGCCGTCATCCGTTTTGAGCGCATCCTTGACCTTATCCATTTCCTTTTCAAGGTCTTCTTTGTCCGCCGGATCGATTTTATCGCCGTTTTCGCGGAAGAACTTCTCTATGGAGAATACGAGCGCGTCGGCTTTGTTTTTGGTTTCCACCAGTTCTTTGCGCTTATTGTCGTCCGCCGCGAACTTCTCCGCATCCTTGATGGCATCCTGTATCTGATCTTCGCTGAGATTGGAAGATGCGGTTATGGTTATGCTCTGTTCCTTGCCCGTTCCCTTGTCTTTTGCGCTGACGTGCACTATGCCGTTTGCGTCTATATCGAACGTAACCTCGATCTGAGGAACTCCTCTCGGTGCGGGCGGAATTCCCGTCAGCTCGAAGCGACCTATGGTCTTGTTGTCCGCAGCCATGGGACGCTCGCCCTGGAGAACGTGAATATCCACCGAAGGCTGGTTATCCGCAGCTGTTGAGAAAACCTGGGACTTTTTCGTGGGTATGGTAGTATTCCGGTCTATGATCTTCGTAAACACGCCGCCCATTGTTTCGATACCGAGCGAAAGCGGAGTGACGTCGAGAAGGAGCACGTCCTTTACTTCGCCGCCGAGCACTCCTCCCTGTATTGCCGCGCCTATCGCAACGCACTCGTCGGGATTGATACCCTTGAACGGCTCTTTGCCCGTCAGTTTTCTGACGGCTTCCACAACGGCGGGAATACGCGTCGAGCCGCCTACAAGTATTACTTTTTCGATATCGCCCACAGTAAGATTGGCGTCGGAAAGCGCACGCTTGCTGAGCGTTACCGTGCGCTCTACGAGATCTTCGGTGAGCGCGTCGAATTTGCTTCTTGTCAGCTCGCATTCGAAGTTGATCGGACCGGAAGGACCGAACGACAGGAACGGAAGACTGATAAGCGTTTTCTGAAGTTGCGAAAGCTCTATTTTGGCTTTTTCCGCCGCTTCTTTAAGCCTTTGCATAGCCATTCTGTCGCCTTTCAGATCGATGTTGTTTTCCTTCCTGAACTGATCGGCAATGTAGTCTATGATCCTCTGGTCGAAATCGTCTCCGCCGAGTCTGTTGTCGCCTGCGGTAGCAACGACTTCGAATACGCCGTCCCCCACTTCCAGTATGGAAATATCAAACGTACCGCCGCCGAGATCGTATACGAATATTTTGTGATTGCTTCCCTCGCCTTTGTCGAGTCCGTATGCGAGCGCAGCCGCAGTAGGCTCGTTTATGATGCGCAGTACTTCGAGACCCGCTATTCTTCCCGCATCCTTGGTTGCCTGGCGCTGTGCGTCGGTGAAGTACGCAGGAACGGTGATTACCGCCTGTGTGACGGGCTCGCCGATATACGCTTCCGCATCCTGTTTGAGTTTGGTCAGGATCATTGCGGAAATCTCCTGCGGAGAATAGGACTTGTCGTCAATTTTTATTTTTCTGTCCGACCCCATATCCCTCTTGATGGAGATGATCGTCCTTTCGGGATTAGCAACCGCCTGGCGCTTTGCCACCTGTCCCACAAGACGCTCGCCGTCTTTGGAAAAACCTACTACTGACGGGGTCGTTCTGGAACCTTCCGAATTGGGAATGACCACCGGATCGCCGCCTTCGAGAACGGCTACGCACGAATTTGTCGTACCGAGATCGATACCTATTATTTTACCCATGATATATATCCTCCGAAAAATTTTTTCTTTATTCCGCGACTTTTACTACGCAGTGGCGCAGTACTTTGTCGCCTGCCATATATCCCTTGCGGAATACTTCCGTGACTTTGCCGGACATTTCGCTGTCGGCGCACGGCACTCTCAGTATCGCTTCGTGATATGCCGGATCGAACGGCTTGCCGAGAGCTTTGATTTCGGTTACGCCGAAAACGCCCATTGTCTTTTCGAGTTCGCGTTTTATCATTGCTACGCCTTCGGCAACGCTTTCGTCCTTTATCATTCCGAGCGCGTTGTCTATTACGTCCGCGATCGGAAGAAGTTTTTCAAGAACCTCGTTCACGCCTTCGCTGCGTTCTTTTTCGAGCTGCGCGGCGGTACGTTTTTTATAATTGTCAAAGTCTGCCTGCAGCCGGACATACATCGTATTGAGATCGCGCGCCCGTGCGAGATTCTTTTCGCTTTCCGCGGCGGATTTTTCCAGCATGTCTTCGAGATCTTTTATACGTGAAGTGAAGTCAACCGTTTCGGCTTCACATTCCTGTTCCGCGGTATCCGTTCCGACGGCTTCTTCGTCCGTCTTTTTTTCTTCGTCTTCCATTTGTCGCACTCCGATTATTTTTTACGCCGCGCGTTTTTCCCTTCGGGAAGCCCGTCAACGGTCTTTTCTATATATTCGAGGACGGAAACGACTCTCGAATAATCCATTCTGATCGGACCTATCACGCCCGCTTTGCCGATATTGACGCCGTTCTTTGTCAGATTTGCTGTCACTATCGCGCATTCGGGACTTCCTTCTCCGTCCTTGCACGGAGCAATGTTCACCGATAGCCCTATATCGTTGTCGGTCCGTGCCGCACCCAGCAGTTTTTCCTTGGATTCGAGAAGCGCAAACATCTCTTTTGCTTTACCTACGTCCGAGTATTCCGGCTGTTCGAGCAATTTGCTGCTTCCTTCGAGAACCACGCTGCGTCTGTCTTCCGACATATATGCTTTCAGCACCTCTACGATCGTATCGAATATTCTGCGGTACTCGTCCGTAATTTTATCGACCAGCGCGTCGTCGCGGCATATCTCGTCTATACTGTGTCCGGAAAACGCTCCGCTTATAAAATCGGAAGCCGCGCGGTAATATTCCTCCGGCAGATCGTCGGCGGTAGACAGCATTGCGTCTTTAAGCACGCCTCTGTCCGTTACTATCACCGCAAGAGCGCTTCCCGATGTCAGTTTGACGATTTTGACGTTGTCTACGATTGCGTCCGATATATCCGAAACATACGCTATGCCCGTAAGATTCGTTATTTCGCTTATCACTTTTGCGGTGGAACGAAGCATATCGCCGATTTCGGTTATCTTGTGATCGAAGTATTTACGCACTATCGCAACGTCCGTCGGCGTTACCTTGCGCGCAGGCATCAGTTTTTCCACATACAGCCTGTATGCGTCCGCAGTCGGTACTCTTCCTGCCGATGTATGCGGCTGATCGAGATATCCCATTTCTTCGAGTGATGCGAGTTCGTTCCTTATCGTCGCCGTCGAAAGCGACGGAAGATGATTTGACTGAATGTCAGCGCTCGAAACGGGCTGGCAGGTGTCGATATAGCTGTCGACGACCGCTTTGATTATTTTTTCTTTTCTCTCAGAAAGTCCCATTCCGCTTCACCTTCTCATTAGCACTCGGCATGTATGAGTTTTAGCACTCCCTTGCTTTGTCTGCTAAATCTTATCACAAGTTTATATGATTGTCAATCGTTTTATGCGGATAATCGAAAATTTTTCGCATAATAAACATCCACCCGCGTTGAAATGCACCCCAAAAGTTAGACAAAACTTTAGGAGGTGCATTTCACATAGCGGGTGGTATTTCATTTTCGGGTATTATAACCCTAATCTTTACCGGCTGCGCACAAGTGCGCCGGAGAATTGGCCTGCCAGCCATGCATTCGTTACTTGCTACCCGTAAACGGGTCATGCGGGTCAAACATGCTCAGTTGCTCGCTCTCTCTGTCCTGCTTTAACTGATTCGCTATATACTCTTTTATTGCATTTGTATTTTTCCCGACTGTGTCCACATAGTATCCCTTGCACCAAAATTCGCGGTTACGGTATGCAAACTTCATGTTTCCCCATTTTTGAAATATCATCAGG
>CASEMM010000013.1 GCA_949289095.1 uncultured Eubacteriales bacterium
AGGTACGGGCAGAACGCCGCGTATTTCAATGCGGACGGCGGCAAAAAGATAGACGATCTCGGATGCGGTTGGTGGTACAACTGGGGCGTGGAACCGGTCAACGAATACATAAGCGGCGAGTTCGTCCCCATGATATGGGGCGACGAGTTCGTGACGGACGATAACCTCGCATACGTCAGGCAGGGCCGGGAGAGCGGAGAATTCACTCACCTGCTGACTTTCAACGAACCCGATCTGCCCGGCGACGACGGACTGAGCGCAAACATGACCGTGGACGAAGCGATCGCGCTCTGGCCGCGGCTGGAAGAAGTAGGCATTCCCCTGTCATCCCCCGCCGTCAGTTATTATTCCCCGACGGAAGGCAACGAGTGGCTGGATGAATTCATGGAGAGAGCGGACGACGAAGATCTGCGCGTGGATTTCATCGCCGTTCACCTTTATCAGTCGTTTTATTCGGAAGGCGTCGTCGACGAACTCATGGAAACGCTGAACGCTCTGTACGAAAAATACCGTCTGCCCGTATGGCTGACGGAGTTCGGGGCGATAGACATCATCGCGCGCGATTCGCATGCAAGCGAGGTAAGCCGCGACTGCACGGAAGAGAATGCGATAAAATACGCACGGCAGGCAATGCGGCGAATGGAGCAATGCGGCTTCGTCGAACGGTACGCGTGGTTCGTGGACAACTTCACTCAGAAAGGCGGCACGCGCCCGTGGGAAGCTCCGTATACCGCGCTTTACGATGACGACGATACGATTACGGGAGTCGGCGAAGCGTATGCCGGAGAAAGCTCCGTGACCGCGCTCGAACTACAGACGAAAACTCTCGCGGAAGCGAAAGCGGGAGAAAGATATCGCTGCGAACTTAAAATAAGCGGCGGAACGGGCAATTACACCGTTTCCGCAACTTCTCTGCCCGCAGGACTCGAACTCAAAGACGGCGCGCTCACCGGCACGCCGGAACGCGCGGATTATTATAACGTGTATCTCACGATAAGGGATTCAGCCGGTCAGTCGATGACGCACAGATACATACTGCACGTCGCGGAATAAGACGCGTCCGCCTGCTGCACAGAATGCACGGCGCGCGAAGAACGGGATAAAAAACATAAAAACGGACGCGCGGCAGTGCGTCCGTTTTTATCGCAAGCGGCGAAATTGTCGTATTTACCTGCTCCGGAAATATTGCCTGTCGCGTTGACTTCCTCTGTCTGTTTTCAGACGTCTGAAATTCCGACAGAATAATCAAGATAAAAGAAGTAATTTGTAATTGCCTATGAAAATTGAAATATGACAATCGGACAAGACAGAATTTATGGCGTTCATAAAAAATATGTCACAGTTAATATTGAATTCCGCGCCGAAATATGATATAATATATAAGAAAATTATCAGGATACACGAAAGGAACGGATACAAATGAGTGAAATCGCAATAAGAAGAGCGACAAAGAGCGACGCGGCGGCTCTCGCAAAGCTGCTCAGAGAAGTAGGCGAAGTGCATGCGAAAGGCCGTCCGGACATATACTGCGACAATCCCGCCAAGTTCGACGAAAGCTCTGCTGCGGAACTCATCGGAGGAAGCGGCAGCCTCGTAATGGTCGCGGAAGCGGACGGGAACGTCGTCGGAGAAACTATATGCCGCATCGTCACGCGCAAAGGCGACGGGTTTTACCGTCCGCGCAAGTGGCTGTATGTGGACGATTTATGCGTGACGGAGAGCATGCGCGGTTCGTACGCAGCCGAAAAGCTGATGAAAGCCGCAGAAAAATATGCCGCAGAATGCGGGTGCGCATCCGTCGAACTCAACTGCTGGGCGTTCAACAAACGCGCCGCGCGCTTTTACGAAAAGTGCGGCTACGCCCCGCAGAAAACGGAATACGAAAAAATATTACGCAATCGCAAAGGAGAATAAACAAATGAAAAAACTGTTTTCGGACTTCAAAAAGTTCATTTCGAAAGGCAACGTCATCGACCTTGCCGTAGGCATGATAATCGGCGCGGCGTTTACGGCAATCGTCAACGCGCTCGTCAATTACATACTCAAACCGCTGCTGATAGCGTGGATTCCCGGCGCGGACGGTCTGGGCGCGCTGCAAGTAGTGCTCCGCGAGGGCGACGCCGCCGCAGGCATCGATCCCGTCATCCTCGACTTCGGCGAAGTCATAAGCGCCGTGATCACTTTCCTGCTCACCGCGATCATACTGTTCGCAATAGTCAAGATAATAGTCAAGTTCCGCGAAAAACAGGAGAAAGTCCGCGAAGCGATGAAAAAGGCGCGCGAGGACAAGCTGCGCGCCGAAGGCAAACTTCCTCCCGAAGAACCCGCCGCGGAGGAGACACCGGAAGAAGCCAAACCCACCGTCGAAGAACTGCTTGCTCAGATACGCGACCTTCTCGCCGCTCAGGGCAATACGGCACTCGCAGTAAAAGAAGAACCCGCCGGCACGGAAACGAAAGAATAAAACGCAGATATACGCTTACTATCCCGGACGCGACATACCTGCGAAAAGCCGTAAATTACCCGCGCCGTGCAAGAAATGCCGAATACGATATGAGGAATATCCCGTGCGCAGATCCGGTTCTCCGAGCAATGCGCCGAATGCGGCATAAGGACAGCGTATATAATATCCGCGAAGCCGCAAATTCCCGCGTTGCGCAAGACCGTAACCGCGGGAATTTTCATATCGAATAAAGCCGCGGGAGCGCAGTCACTGCTCCCGAACCGTGCACGCTTTCGCCAGTAAATTTTCCGGAATGTACCCGTTCTTACCCGCAATTTCACACAGCACACGCCTCTCACCCGTAAATCCCGAAAACGCGCAATTAAAGCCGGCAACAAGCGAATAACGCCCTCCCGCAAAATCCCCGAGCCATCCGCTCTCTTACCCGTAAGTTCCTTGGGAGGGAGAGTGGGGTGCAAGGAGGATCAAGTCTGGCAATACCAAATGAAAGAATTCAGGAGTGAACTGAAAAAGCATAAAATAATACAAAGCATGTCGAGGAAAGGTAACTGTTTGGATAACAGCATAATGGAAAACTTTTTCGGACGGTTAAAAGTAGAGATGTATTACGGCGAAAAGTTTCAGACAGTGGACGAATTCGTCCACTGTCTGAAAGAGTACATTATCTACTGGAACAATGAGAGGATCTCTCTCAAACTAAACGGAATGAGCCCGGTACAATACCGAACTCATTCGCAAACAATTTAATCTATTATTTTGTCCAAACTTTTGGGGTCATAGCAGCAAGGAAGGGTCCCCTCTCCTCCTTAAATTTTCTTGAATTTGAATCCCGAATCCCGGACGATCCGGTCACTTGCACGCGGCGGACAGCGCCTCGTCCCAGTCGGGAAAGCGGCGGCGGATGAGAACGGGAGCGCCGTCGGACATGGACACGAAGCAGTGCTCGCTCGTCGCCGTGGCAAATACCTTTCCCGTCGCGCGGTCGCGCATGACGTAGGACAGACAGAGCCGCACTCCGGTGTAACGCTCGAAGGTGACGAGTATCTCCATCTCGTCGCCGAAACGCGCAGAACTCTTGTATTCGACGGAGAGACGGATGACGGGACCTGCGAATCCGCGCTCCTCCATACCCTTGTATTCGCAGCCTATCTGCGAGAGCGCGTCCACGCGCGCGTCCTCCATGAAATGCACATAATTGGCATTGTTGACCACGCCCATCATGTCGCAGTCGCGGTATAAAACCTTATGCAAAAGCGGTTTTGCCGTCATAACAAACTCCTTAATCGTCCGAAAGTATAACGCACGGGTCCGTCGGAACGTATTCCGCATCGCCCGTCACGCTTATGATGTATTCCCCGCCGAAAACGAACGCGCGCCGCTCGGTGAAAGACCCGCCGAGCGTGTCGACAGCGGCAAGATTGCCGTCCACTCCCCCGCCGCGCAGCTTTATGAGAGCCTCTTTGCGCGTCCATACGCGGAAAAACTCGCGCGACGGACAAGGCGAACCG
>CASEMM010000014.1 GCA_949289095.1 uncultured Eubacteriales bacterium
CGACGTCATCCGCAGTGCGGACTATGTCATAGACATGGGTCCGGGCGGCGGCGAAGCGGGAGGCAGGATAGTTGCGTGCGGTACTCCGGACGACATAAAAAACTGTTCCGACAGCGTGACGGGCAGATATATATGACGCGCGGCATTCCGCATATGCGGGCGGAAAACGGTTGCATAACGCGCGCGTTTATGGTATCATACAATAGGGCGGAATGATCCGCATCAATAAGGAGGGATGATATGATTAAAATCAATCTGAAAGAGATCGTTCCCGATCTCGACAAACGCTGTGCAAAGCTGAATACCTTACGCAAGATATTCATGGGGCTGACGTTTCTCATAGTGCCCGCCGTTCCCGCGATGATCGTATTGTCGAAATACGGCACGTGCATGACGCTGTGTAAAGCTGTCTCTACGGTAAAGATGTATGACAAAGTGCCGATCACGAACGTGCTCGGTTATTTTCCGAACGTCTGTGAAGCGGCACAGAAACTGATAGACACCGGCAATCTCGCGGATTACCGTATAGTCGCAGGCGCGATGTTCGTCCGGAACGATACGGAAATGACGGAAGAACAGGCTCTGCGCGAGGCGGCGGCATGTTTCAGTATCCCCGCGGCGGTGAGCGCCGGAATGACGGAGGGAGGCATGAGCAGACTGGCAAAATACGCCGCCGAACTGCAGCAGCAGGCGATAAGCAACGCCGCGGACGCGCTCCCGGACGTGAACGGGGAAGGGAAGAATATAAACGGATAAATATAAGACGGTAAACGGCATACGAAAAACGCGGACCTTTTCGGATCCGCGTTTTCGTTTGGCGCGCCGTGAGGAGTTCGAATCCCCAACCTTCGGTTCCGTAGACCGACGCTCTATCCAATTGAGCTAACAGCGCATAGTGCGATATTTTGTTGTCCGTATGCGGCGCGCCCGCGCCGTGAGGACAACCGTGTGCTTACGGTTCGTATTCGTACCGATTGCAACTTATTATAATATTCCCGGCGGCGTTTGTCAAGAAGAAATTGCGGTTTGCGCGTAAGTTTTCCTCATTTAATTTTCTCACGGCGTCTTTCAGGCATAACGCCGCGAGCGAAAGGGAAGAGACTCCGGCGCGAATTGGGTGCGGCAGTGTTTCATCGACGGTACGGAAACGCTTCCGGCGCCGGCTTCGCGTAAAAATCATCCGTGCAGAAATACTTCCGCTCTGTATCTCCATTTGAGTATGCCGGTAACGATAACCGTCAAAGCTGCGAATCCGGGATTCGCCCCGTATTCGTTTTTCGCTCTCGCAAGCAGTTCCGCCGTCGTCCGTTCGCGTTCCTCGTCCGTGCAGTACGCGCAGAGATATGTGCCGCGCGGCAGTATCGTGATTCCGTCTGCCGCTCGGTATTTGCTGCACACGGCGAACATGCGCCTTACGCCGCCCCGTTCGTAAATTCCCGCGGCGTCCTCGAAACGGAAATCGTCACGGATATTTTCGGGAAGCTGCCCGTAAAAATGGCGGTGGTAGTTCCACAGAATGTCCGCAGACGGTCCGATGTGTTTATCGGACAGCAGAACGACGCGTTCCGGCATGACCTTTTCGAACGGCGCGGTCTGCGTGAAATCCTCGCAAGGTTTGTTTTCGAACTGCCGCATTGCGCGGCGTATCCCGGCTTTCGCTTCGGTGAGTTCGGCGATTTTGTCGTCGGCGCTTTTTTCGGCTCTTTGCAGCGCGTCGGTTATTTTGCCGAAATCCTCGTATGAGAGGATATCGCGTATTTCCGACAGCGTCATTCCCATGCAGCGCAAAATGCGCACGGTGTTCAGCCGCACCATATCGTCGAGTGAATAGCGGCGGTAACCCGTCCATTCGTCCGTCGCGCTCGGTCTGACGAGATTTATGCGATCGTAGTGCCGCAGCGTTTCGCTCGTCATTCCGACGATTTTCGCGGTTTCGCTTATCGAAAAAATTTCCCTGTCTTTCATGCGATTTTCCTTGACTTTTGTGTTACACAAAGGTTTATCGTTATTATATCATCCGCAGGAACGTGTGTCAAGCGCGGATAAAAGGAGGGTAACGGTTATGAAAAAAGCGGTCGTGATTTTATGCGCGGCGGTTTTATCCGCGGCAGCCGTATCCGCGGCGATTGCGGGCTGTGCGGGGGACGGCGATTTTACGGAAAAAACATTTGTCGCCGACGCGGCGGCAAACGTCCGCGCGGTTAGCGGTGCGGATATGCTCCGCCGCGTCGTACTGGCGATAGTTCCGTTCATCGGTTATCCGCGTTCGCTGAACGCGCTTGCGTGCATCCCCGAATAACCGGGCGGCGAAAAATTTCGGCGACGCAGGCGAATAAGCCTTGACATCCCGCCCGCATTCTGTTACTATTGAATCGTACCGAATGCGGCGCGGTGGCGGCGGTTCCGTCCGCCTCATGCGCATCGAGGAGGCGTTTCGTGGCAAAAGTCATTGCGATATCCAATCAGAAGGGAGGCGTCGGCAAGACGACTACCTGCATAAATTTAAGCTCGTTCGTCGCGCTCATGGGCTATAAAGTGCTCGTCGTGGACATCGATCCGCAGGGCAATACGACGAGCGGATTCGGCATCGTGGGCGAAAACAAGGATAATCTCCGCCGTACGATATACGACGTGATGATGGGGGACGCCACAGTGCGCGACACCGTGTGCGGCACGACCGTGCCGGGCTTGCAGGTGGTCCCCGCCAACATAGAGTTCGCGGGAGCGGACGTGGAACTGATGAGTCTGGAAGAGTCCCGCGAAAAAGTGCTGCGCCGCGCGCTCGCGCCCGTGCGCGAAGATTACGACTACATATTCATCGACTGTCCGCCCTCTCTCAACGTGTTTTCCGTGAACGCGCTGACGGCGGCGGACTCCGTTCTCATCCCCATGCCGGGCGACTTTTTCTCGCTTGAGGGAATAGCGCAGCTGATGAACACGGTCAAACTCGTCAAAAAGCATCTCAATCACGCGCTCGAAATAGAGGGCGTCGTGATGACCATGTACGACGGCCGCAGCAACCTGTCCAATCAGGTTGCGCAGGAAATACTCAAATGGTTCGGCAAGAGCGTGTTCAAAACGCGCATTCCGAGGAACGTCACTCTCGGCGAAGCTCCGAGTTACGGACTGCCCGTCGTTCAGTATTACCCGACGAGCAAGGGCTCTATGGCATATATGGATCTCGCCGTGGAGCTGCTCCGCCGCGACGGCAGAAAAGCCGCGCCGCTCACCAATCTCGCATCGTATAAACTCAGACAGCCCGTCGTCAGAAAGAAGAAGAGCTGACGGGGCGCTGCCTGCGGCCGCGCGTGGCGCGGCATGATAAGGAGGGGGAAATGAAAACACCGCACATATCGGCGGAACCGGGAGATTTCGCTCCCGTCGTGGTAATGCCGGGCGATCCTCTGCGTTCGCGGTACATTGCCGAGAATTATCTGACGGATGCCCGTCTCGTGAACGACGTGCGCGGCGTGCAGGGATACACGGGGTATTACTTCGGCACGCGCGTATCGGTTATGGCGAGCGGCATGGGAATGCCGTCCATGGGCATATACGCTCACGAACTCTTCGGAGTGTTCGGTGTCCGCGGCATCGTCCGCGCGGGCAGCACGGGCGCGTATTCGACCGGGCTTAAATTGCGCGACATAGTCATAGCGCTGACCGCCGCGACCGATTCCAACTGCGTGGAGTATTACGGCGCGGAAAGGTACGAGCGCATACCCGCGTCCGAGCGTCTGACGGCGATGGCGCGGAAAAGTTCGGCGGAGCGCAATCTGCGCGCGGTAGGCGGAGGAGTGTATACTTCGGACGTGTTCTATGCCGAACCGTCGCGCGCGGACGAGTGGAAAGCGCGCGGCGCGATAGCCGTCGAGATGGAAACCGCCATGCTGTACGCCGTGGCGCGGCATTTCGGCAGGGACGCTCTCGCTCTCTGCACCGTCAGCGACTATGCTCTCGAAGACGCATCGCGCGCGGACGAAGCTCTGGATGCCGAAGCCCGCGAGCGCGGATTCGACGAAATGATAACTCTCGCTCTCGATACCGCGGCGCGCGCCTCGGAGAGCTTCGGCGCCGACTGAAAAGGCATGCGCTTCCGTTTTGCGGGAGCGCATTTGCGATAAAAGAAAAATTCCTCGCGCGGAAGCGCTTGCGGCATCCGATAGGCTTGAAGTTGGGGGGGGGATAAATGACGGACGGTATAAGAAACATTATCATAGTGGAGGACGAGCAGTCCGCGGCGGATACGCTGCAATCGTTTATCGCGCGATACGGCGACGAGCACGGCGAGACGTTCAGAGTGACGCGGTACGCGGACGCCGTGTCTTTTATCGGGTCGTATACCTCCGCCGACATAGTGTTTATGGATATAGAGCTGCCGGGTATGGACGGATTGTCCGTGTCCGCGCTTTTGCGTGAAAAGGATACGGACGTGATGATAATATTTGTCACGAACATGTCCCGTCTTGCAATACGCGGATACGAAGTGCGGGCGTTCGATTTCATCGTCAAGCCCGTGTCGTACGCCAATTTCGCGTTCAAGTTCGAACGGGCGCTCAGATCCCTCGGCAAGCGGCGGGAAAAGGAGATATGGATCTCCAACAAGGACGGCAGGATGCGGCTGAACACGTCGGGCATAATGTATGTGGAGATAATGCAGCATATCCTCATATTCCACACGGTGCGCGGAGAGTTCCGAGCGACGGGAACGCTCGCGTTTTTGCAGAAAGAGCTTGCGGACGAGCCGTTTTCCATGTGCAACCGCTGTTATTTCGTCAATCTCGCATACGTAACCGCGGTGAAACAGAAAGACGTATGCCTCGGCGAAACGCGGCTGCAGATATCCCGGTCAAAGCGAATGTCCTTTCTGAAAGATCTGAACGGCTATATTGCCGCCGTGGGCGGCTGGG
>CASEMM010000015.1 GCA_949289095.1 uncultured Eubacteriales bacterium
GCTAGAGTACTCGGTTCATACCCGATTGGTCGGCGGTTCGAATCCACCCACCGCTACCACAAGTCCCTATGGTCAAGCGGTTAAGACACCACCCTTTCACGGTGGAAACTCGGGTTCGAGTCCCGATAGGGATACCAATAACCGGCTGCCGCGCGTTTAATGACGCGCGGCGCATGTTCGGAAGCTTAGCTCAGTCGGGAGAGCACCTGCCTTACAAGCAGGGGGTCACAGGTTCGAACCCTGTAGCTTCCACCACTATGCGAATTATTCCGTGCCGTAAGACGCGTACGGGAAATAAAAGCGGATTCGTCCGCCGTAAGGCGGGGCGGATTTGCGCCATAAGGGGGCGTAGCTCAGTTGGTCAGAGCGCATGCTTCACATGCATGAGGTCATAGGTTCGAGCCCTATCGTCCCTACCATATTCGGTCTGAATCGGATCCGGTTCAGACTTTTATTTTATGTTTTGTTCTGCTTTTTCCGCATGAACGGGAATCCGTCCGACGGTAAGGCGCGGCGTGTTCCGTCCGCCGGATAAGGTGTTTCCGTGGCGGATACTTATAACTTGTGCGAAACTCCGTCCGGATATCGGATAAAGCACTTTTCCGCCGTTCGCCGTTTTTTATCCCCGTCGCGCGCTTTCGCGCCGTTTTTCGGCGGCGTCCGAAACACGGAGCGGAACAGAACTTGACAATTCGTAAATCATATGCTATAACTATATTGATTTTTTGATCCGTATTTGGTCTGCCGTACGATCGGCGGGCAGTTCTCGGCGGGTGTGATATTATGATAAAAGCGGCGGTAGTCGACGACGACAAGGAATCGCTCGGTTGCATAACCGGGTATCTGAAACGTTTTTCCGGGGAAACCGGAAACGAGATCGTTTCGGTCGCATTCGAAGAGGCGATCAGTTTTCTCGAACAGTCGCATTTTTTCGATCTCGTTTTTCTCGATATCGAAATGCCTCTCATAAACGGCATGCGCGCCGCGGAAAAACTCCGCGAGACGAACGAGAGCATAGCGCTCATTTTCGTGACGAATACCGCAAAGTATGCGGTTAACGGATATTCCGTGAACGCGATAGACTATCTTCTTAAACCCGTAAACTATACGCGTTTTTCCGCGCTGATGAAAAAGACCGTGCGCATGCTCGGCAAGACGGAGAAGGACGATATAACTCTTCATACGTCGGACGGCATGCGCAAATTGCTGCTGTCGTCCGTGCTGTACGTGGAGATAAAAGAACATCTTCTCATCTGGCATGCGGAAAACGGCAATACCGAAACGTGGGGCGCGCTCAAAGACGTGGAAAAAATGCTTCCGCACGAAGATTTCATAAGGTGCAATCACAGCTGCATCGTCGGGCTGAAACACGTCGCGTCGGTGTCGGGCGATACCGCGGTGTTGTACGACGGGACGCGAATTCCTGTCAGCCGCAGCAAGAAAAAAGCCTTTACCGAACGTTTTGCGAACCGGGGGGGGGGTAAATGACCGGATATCTGCTGTCCGTACTGCCGCTTCTGCTGACCGGTGCGGAATCCATGTCCGCAATATTCGTGCTTGCCCGGAGGTTTGACGGGAGGGACCGTTTTTTTCTGCGTACGGTTCTCGCCGCCGTCGGCGAACTCGCACTGGTAGCCGTTGCCGCGCTGCCCTGTTTTTACTTGCCGCAGACGGCGGATATTCTGTCTGCGGTTTTCTGCGTACCCGTTTCCGTCGCGGCTCTGTTTCTTTCGTGGTTCTGCCTGAACGCGCGTTTCCGCGACATGGCATTCACCGGAAGCGTCGCGGTCGCAGCGATTCACATATCCGAACAGGCGGCGCGCATAATATGCCTTTCGGCGTGGTCGTCCGTCGGAGGCTGGGAGGAATATGTAATTAAAGCGGGACTGTTCGTTCCCGTAATGATTGCGACCGCGCTCGTCATGCGCCGGGTGAATCCCGGCGGGACGGAGAACGAGATCGGACTTTTTTCCGTGTTTCTCTTTCCGATTTCGCTGGGCGTGACCGCAGCAGTCGGTATCGCCGGACTGATAATCATCGATTTCGGCGTCATATACGCCGTCGTGATTTCCGTGTGCGGAATATTTTACGGCGTATTCATGCTTTTTGCGGAGGGAGCTTTTCTCGTCAGCCGTCATTCGGAAGTTGAGCTGTCCGTGATAAAATCGCTGTGGAACGAGGACAGAAAGCATTACGAGATGCAGAAAGAGAGCATAGAGATGATAAACATCAAATGCCACGATCTGCGTCATCAGCTGCGCGGACTGAGCGAAAGCGGCTCTCCTGCGAGCAGCGCGGCGATAGAGGAGATAGAAAACTCGGTGTATATGTACGATTCGATGTTCAGGACGGGCAGCGAAGTGCTGGACGTCGTGCTTTCCGACTATTCGCTGCGCTGCCGCAAGAACGCCGTGCAGTTTACCTGCATGGCGGACGGCGGACGGATCCTGTTCATGGACGAGCTTGACATATATTCGCTGTTCGGCAATATGCTTGAAAACGCCCTCGAATACGAACAGAAAGTTGAAAACAAAGAGGACAGATTCATTTCGCTTACCGTGCGCAGGACGGAGAA
The DNA here is from genome assembly GCA_949289095.1 of uncultured Eubacteriales bacterium. Lineage (GTDB taxonomy): Bacteria > Bacillota > Clostridia > Christensenellales > Pumilibacteraceae > Protoclostridium. The sequence continues at coordinate 2,576 of CASEMM010000015.1, forward strand.
CGGCGTTTCGGTGCACGCGGAGAATTATTATAACGGCGATCCCGTCCCGGCAAGTCAGGGAACGAGCAAAAACGACAAGCTGAATCACGGCTTCGGCATGAAGAGCATGAGGAGGATAGTCGGGAAGTACGACGGCAGAATGGACGTGATAATTGCCGACGATATGTTTCAGGTGGATATATTTTTTCCGGAACGGTCAAAAACGGGCGGTGAAAAATGCAGATAAGATCCAACATATATATGCTGCTTGCGATTTTCGCATGCGTGATCGTCATAGGCATAGTGGCGTTTACCGCGATAATCGCCGCCGTATATACCGTCAGCCCGTCCGATTTTCCCGTGTATTCATACGACGAATACATCGATCGTTCTGCCGACATGACGTTTACCGCCGACGGCGGGGCGCAGCTTTACGAAGCGGAGGACGCCGATCCTTCGGGCGACGCGCGCGCGGAGAGTGCGGATACGGCTTCCGGCGGATATGCCGTCGGCGGAATGAGCGGGGGCGCGGGGATATCGTTTTCGATAACCGCCGACCGGGTGTGTTCGGCAAGGCTTTTTCTGTCGGCGTGTTACATCCCGGAAAGCGGAGCGTCCGTCATGGCCGAAAATCTTCTGTCCGTACGCTGCAACGGCGCGAAAACCGGAATGCCTTCCGCCGAGGTGAGCGTATGCGGCAGTCCGTACGATTACAGAGAAAACGAACTGTGCACGGTGGAGCTGAGGAGCGGTATGAACGAGATAGAGATAACTGCCGAGACGGGCGGGTTTTCCGCCGATTATATGGTTCTCGTTTCGTCCGAACCGCGCACGTCGTCCGACGGAACTATCGGCGTTCCGTCGCAGCCGTATTCCGCGCTCGGAGGAACGCAGCGCTTTGAGGCGGAGAGCGCGGGCGGCACCGACGGCGTGCCGTTTGCGGAATCCGAAGCGTCGTCCGGATATTTCGTGCGCCTGATGACTGAGGGCGCGGGCATAGCGTTTTATCCCGAAAGCGACGGCAACTGTACGGTTTCCCTCAGCATGGCGGTGCGAAGCACGGGTTCTTCGGCACGCGTTACCGATCTCTGTTCGCTGCGCGTGAACGGAATGGAAACTAACATGTATGCGGCGGGCATGGGCGCATCCGACAGATTCGTCGTGCTGCATGCCGCGGACATCGCCCTCGGCGCCGGCGTGAACGAAGTGCTTTTCACGAGAAAAAACGGCGTGTTCGATATAGATTATATCGAGCTTGTGCGTATCGAGATCGAATTGCCGAACGACGGAGGAATTCCCGTGTGACGACGGAATGCTCCGCCGTTCGTTCGGGAGTATGCCGCGGTCTGCAAGACTGCGGGTTTTTGCGTATTCCGGACGTAATCCGATAGTATAAGGCTGAGTTATGAAATAAAATCCGCGGGTTATGAAAAAATTTCTCCGTTTGCCGGATTTACGTTGTATCATCGTTTTGCGGGCGCGGTATGCCCGCAAGAAAACCGGAAGGAGAGAATGAAATGAAAATTTTCAGAAGCAAAGCGGATATTATCGTGACCGCGATATGCGGATTTTTCGCAGTCGTGATAATAGCCGCGGCAATCGTCGGGAACACGCTTGCGTTCGGAATATACAGCAACGTGCTCATCAGCTATTTCGGAATGGAGGGAGCGTCCGTTGAAAACTACGACACCAACCAATATTTCGAAAGGCATGCGGCAAGCGCTTCTCAGGCGGCTACCGGCGCGGCGAATCTCAGCCGCACGCTGGTGGCGGAAGGCTCGGTGCTGCTCAAAAACGAAAACAGCTCGCTGCCGCTTCGCAGCGGGGCGCGCGTCAGCTGTTTCAGTCAGTCGTCCGTCGATTTTATATACGGTACGACGGGCGGTTCGGGCGCGATAGGCGGCGGCGCGAGAACGACCCTGAAAGAGGCGCTCGAAAGTCAGGGGTTCGCCGTCAATCCCACGCTGTGGACGTTTTATGCGTCCAAAAACGTGCGCAGAGTGGTCGGCGGACTTGCGCAGGGCGTGCAGCGTTACGAAGCCAACCCCTTTGCAATAAACGAGATCCCGTATTCCGAATATAAGGACGAAGTCAAAAGCAGCTATGATTCGTACAATGACGCCGCGATAGTCGTGATCGCGCGCACGGGGTGCGAAAACGGCGATCTGCCGCGCAATATGTCCGTATCCACGGGCGGAGAGAATACGGGCAGCATACTCGAACT
>CASEMM010000016.1 GCA_949289095.1 uncultured Eubacteriales bacterium
CGCTCAGCATAGGAAAGCAGTCATCCGACGCTCTTATAAATGCGGCGGCCTCCAACGGAGAGGTGTTTTTCGTATATACTCCGTCAGGCGAAATAAATGCGGACGGTAACGAAAGAGTGGGGACGCTTTCGCGCATAAAGCAGGTGATACGCAATTCCCGCGGCGGACTCAGCATTGTCGTATCCGGCAGGAAGAGAATGGAGATAAAAGAGTTTGTGTCATTTGCCCCCGTCACGCGTGCAACGCTTTCCGATTATGAGACGAAGCAGGACGACGAGGTGCTTATGATAGCTATACGCTCTGCTCTTCGTTCCGCTCTCAAACGCTCGGCGGAGCTTACCCCAAAACTGTTCGAAACTCCGCCCGCTTTCGACGATTCCGATGAGTTCGTGGGCGAGATGGCGTCCGTATATTATGACGACAACGACGAGCGTCAGGCTCTGCTGTGCATGCGTTCGCGTTACTCTCAGTATGAGGATATATACGCGCATATAGAAAAACAGATAAGCGTCGTTTCGCTTCAGCGGGAAATCGAGGGCAAGGTGCGCGCCAATATGGACAAGAGCCACCGCGAATACTATCTCCGCGAGCAGATAAAGGTGCTGCACGGAGAGCTCGGCGACGACGCAGACGAACTTTCGGATTTCCGGGAACGCATAGAAAAGAAGAACATGCCCGATTACGCGAAGGAAAAGACGCTCAAAGAGGTGAACAAAATGGAGCGGATGGCTCCCACGTCGCCGGAAAGCGCCGTATCGCGCGGGTATGTCGAAACCGTGCTTTCTCTGCCGTGGAACGAAGGCAGCGCGGAGGATACGAATATAGGATACGCCCGCAAAGTGCTTGACGAGGATCATTACGGGCTGGAAAAGATAAAAAAGCGCATAATAGAATATCTCGCCGTAACCGCGCTCAAAAAGGATATGAAAGCGCCCATACTTTGTTTCGTCGGACCTCCGGGCGTCGGCAAGACGAGTATAGCGCGTTCTATAGCGCGGGCGTCGCGCCGTAAGTTCGTAACGGTTTCTCTCGGCGGCGTACGCGACGAAGCGGAGATACGCGGGCACAGGAGAACTTACATCGGTTCGATGCCCGGGCGCATAATATCCGGAATGGAGGATGCCGGCGTTTGCGATCCCGTATTCCTCCTCGACGAAATAGATAAGATGTCGTCCGATTTCCGCGGAGATCCGTCGAGCGCGCTTCTCGAAGTGCTGGATGCAAATCAGAACGATAAATTCAAGGATCACTATCTCGATATGCCGTACGATCTGTCGCGCGTGATGTTCGTCACGACGGCAAATTCCGTGGATACGATAGATCCTCCGCTGCTCGACCGTATGGAGTTAATCGAGCTGAGCGGATATACGTATAACGAAAAACTGCAGATAGCCAGGCGCTATCTCGTCCCGCGCGAATGCGAAGCAAACGGAGTTCCGTCGGATAAGATCTCGTTCTCGGACGGCGCGCTGCTTGCGATAATCAACCGATATACGCGTGAGAGCGGTGTGCGCGGTCTTCAGCGCGAAATAGCTTCCGTCATCCGCAAAGCCGCTGTCGGATTGCTCGAAGATCCTGACCGTGCGACGTACCGCGTTACCGAGAGAAATCTCTCCGCATATCTCGGCAAACCGCGCTACGCCGACGAACGGTCCGGAGAAGAGGACGAGGTGGGAGTGGTTACCGGTCTTGCGTGGACGAGCGCGGGCGGAACGTCTCTCGACGTCGAAGCTGCGGTGCTGCCCGGCGGCAAGGGCGAGGTGCGTCTTACGGGCAATCTCGGCGACGTCATGAAGGAATCTGCGCAGACCGCGTTTACCGTGGTGCGCGAACATGCGGACAGTCTCGGCATCCCGCTTTCGGAGTTTACCGAATGCGATCTTCACGTCCATGTTCCGGAGGGCGCCGTGCCCAAGGACGGACCGAGCGCGGGCGTGACGATGGCTACGGCTATTGCCAGCGCGATGTCGGGAAGAAAAGTCGCGCACGACGTTGCGATGACGGGGGAAATCACGCTTCGCGGAAAAGTCCTTGCGATAGGCGGACTGAAAGAAAAATCGCTTGCGGCGCTCCGTCTCGGCAAAAAACGTCTTTTGATTCCGGAAGCCAATATAAAGGATCTCGACGACGTTCCGTCTGAAGTAAAGAGCGGCATGAAGATCATTCCCGTTTCGGGAATAGACGAAGTATTTTCTGCCGCATTGGTATAAGAACGTGACTGCGGAATTTATAAAATCGGTGGCGGATCTCCGCACATACGAAGCGGACGTCGCGGCGATAGGGAAGCCCGAAATCGCCGTCGCCGGCAGATCGAACGTCGGCAAATCGTCGTTCATCAATATGCTCGCCATGCGCAAGGGGCTGGCAAAGACGTCGTCCACGCCCGGGCGCACGCGCCTGCTCAATCTTTTCGATTTCGGCTCGTTCGTTCTCGTCGATCTTCCGGGGTACGGGTACGCGAAAGCTCCCAAATCGGAAATACGCCGGTGGAGCGAACTGACGGACGGATATTTCGGCGCAAGCACGCGGCTCGTGCATACTCTCGCACTCGTGGACATACGCCATGAGCCGAGCGAGCTGGATAAGCGCATGGTGTCGTACCTCTACGACTCGGGCAAGCCGTTTACCGTCATCGCCACTAAGGCGGATAAGCTGTCAAAAGCCGCGTGCGGCAGAGCAAAGGCGGCTGTCGCCTCGGCGCTGCGCATAGGAAGGGAAGACGTTATAGTGACGTCTGCCGCCGACCGCACGGGGAGAGACGAGGTGTTTTCGAGGATAAACGCGGTGCTGGACGCTTTTCGCCGCGGATAAGTGTAACTAAAAGATCTGCCTCCGAATACGATGTAACAGAACGTATCGGAGGTTTTCTTATGTCGTGCAATGACGGCAACTGCGGCAGAATCGCCGTGAGAGTGCAGAAGATATACAACGGCGCGTCGCTGCTTACGCGCGGCACGTTTTCCGCCGTACCGGACAATTTCACGCCTGCGGCGTATACGCTTCCTCTGACTTACATATCGGCAGATTATCGCGGAGACGTCGGTATAACGTCGTTCAACGTTACGCCTATCGCCGGTACTGCGCGTTCGCGGGTTGCGCTTGCGTTTTCTTACGACGCGACCGTCGTATACGAGGACGCGTCCGGAGTGCGCGGCAGAGCGGCGGCGCGCATAGAGGATGCCGCGGATCTGCTCGTCACGCTGCCCGATTCGCCGTATACTCTGTCCGCTTCCGTAGAGTTTGCATCCGCGATAGGCAGCATAACTCCCGACAGGGCGGATATTACGGCATGCAGGCGTCTGCTTCTGCGCGTGCTTGTTCCGTGCGATAT
>CASEMM010000017.1 GCA_949289095.1 uncultured Eubacteriales bacterium
ATGGCGCGGCGGAAATCCGCAACACTTCCGAGTGGCGGAAAAAATAACAATAAGGTAAATATATTGATTGTAAGTTTCTTGCGGGAAGGGGTGCAGGGGAAACCCGCTTCTTTCCAAAGAAGGGGGTTTCCCCTGCAAAAACCTTAAAACAAAGTCGAAAAAGGGCGGTAATGAAAAAGATAGCGGTAATCACGGGCGGGACGAGCGGTCTCGGTAAAGAACTGAAGAAGCTGTATGCGGCGGACGGGTATACGGTATGCGATCTGTCGCGTTCGTGCGACGACGAGGAGCGGGACGAATACAGGTGCGACGTAACGGACGAAGCGCAGGTAAACGCCGCGGTGGAAAAGATAGCGGCGAAGTACGGGCGGATAGACGCGCTGGTGAACAACGCGGGCGCGGGAATCCTCGGCGCGACCGAATTGCTGGATACCGACGCCGTGAAAAAGGCGTTCGACGTATCGTATTACGGCGCATTGCACGTCACGCGCGCATGCCTGAAACATATGCTGCGCGGCGGGCGCATAGCATTCATATGCAGCATTGCCGCATTCATTCCCGTACCGTTTCGATCGGTATATAGCAGCGCAAAGGCGGCGGAACTCATGCTCGGCGAGGCGCTGCGCATGGAACTCAAAGGCGCGGGGATAACCGTCACCTGCATATGCCCCGGCGAGATACGCACCAACTTCTCCGCGAACCGCATGTCGGACGTGCGCACCGCGGAGCGTTACGGGGACAGACCGCAAGCCGCGCTCGATCATATAACGAAAAAAACAGGCAAGCGCATGAGCGCGGAAAAAGCCGCGGAAAAAATATATAAAAAATGCACCAAGGGAAGGAAAGCCGTATACGTCATAGGCGGCAAATACCGTTTCTTCCGTTTCGCGCAAAAGCGCCTGCCGGACACCTTCTTCCTGAATATGACGGATAAGTTTTCCTGATTCCTGCTCCGTGCGGACGGCTGCGCATCGGCTCCGACCGTAACCCGCAAACGCCCGCGCTCCGCAGACAAAACGCCTCTATCCGCAGCGCTAACGCGGATGACTACCGCCCGGCAGCGCCCGATCGGCAAAAAACGAAGCGCGCGCAACGGCATAACATGTGCGGAACAACCCGAACAAACGGCATGCCGCAAGCGCGGCGGACGGGGACATATACTTTTGACGGGAACATATATTTCTTATATTCATAATTATATCCACAAGACAGAACAAGCCTTAATCCATAAGACGGCATAAGCCAGAAGCAAAGCTATGAAACGGCGCAAGCCAAAAGCCATGTAACGGAACGACCCATAATCCACAAGATGTAACAAGGCGTGAGCCGCGTGAGCGCGCTGCCCGGCAGACGGTCGTTTGACCGTGAGGAGAGAACAATGAAAACAACGGCAAGATACATAATGACGGCATTGCTGTGCGCGGCGATAGTGTTCGGCGCGGCTGCGGTATTTACTGCGGTGCGTACGGATGGCGGAATAACCGCATATGCGTCGGACGGGGAAATGCGCGTGCACTTCATAGACTGCGGCCAGGCGGACGCGTGCTTTATCGAACTGCCAGACGGCAAAAACATTCTCATCGACACGGGCGATAACAGCCGCAGCAGTTGGGAGAGCGTTATCGGTTATCTCGACGGGCAGGGAGTTGCGACGATAGATTATATGATAATCACGCATTCGGACGCGGATCATATAGGCGGCGCGACGCACGTTCTCGAAGAGTATGAAGTCAGGACGATATACCGCCCCGCTTATGCGTGCTCGCCCGAAAGCGGCAACGAATATTGCACAGATCCCGCATACGAAATGAGCGCGGAGGACGGCACGGGTTTTTACGTCGACAGCGTGGCGTATAAAAAGGAAAGCTATAAGACGTATTCGGAAACCATTGCCGCGATTTATGACGAAACGTATACGGACGGCAGCGAAACACGGCATTCGACGGTATACGTCACCAATCCGTTCAACGATAAGATCAATACGATAAAGGGCGAGGGCTATGATTACACGCTCGGATTCTATTCGCCCATAGACGTAGAGTCATATACAGACAGCAACGACTTTTCGCCAATAATGGTGCTGTCGTATGCGTCGCGCGATTTCGTACTGACGGGCGACGCCGAAAAGGACAACGAGGCGGATTTCGTGACGTATGTGCGCGACGAGGCGCAGCTGGGCGATTACGGCGGACGTTACGACAAGTTCATCAAGAGCGAGTTTACCGCGGACGTGATCAAAATGGGTCATCACGGTTCGAGCACGTCGTCAGGGAAGGATTTTCTCGAAATCATGACCGCGAATGCGGAAAAGCGTCCCAACGTGTTCACGATATTCAGCTGCGGAGACGGCAACAGCTACGGACATCCGCACGCCGAAACATTGCAGCGGCTTATGGATATGGGATTCAGCGCGGAGCGCATAGAGCGCACCGATCTCAACGGCGACATAGTGTTCGGCGTATCGGCGCAGGGCGCGCTCGCATTGCGGGAGGAAAATTCCGACGTATCCGTCACCGATAAGCTGACCACGGGGAGCGGCAATTCATCCCGCCCGCAGCAGACGATTAAGGATAACGACAAAGATCCCTCGGAAGCGATCGACGCGCTTCCCGATTCCGCGCCCGCGCAGAGCGGCATACCCGATCTGTTCGATCCGGATACGTGGGCGCGCAGTCCCGCCGAGTGGCATCCGCTGCAATGGGCGATCGTGATTGCCGCGGTCGTGCTGATTGTCGCCGTAATAGCCGTTGCCGTTTATCGCGGAAGCAAAAAGAAACGCGGAAGAAGGTAAGAAATATTGCGCCGCCATGACGTGCGGCGCAATTTCTTTGTTCGAATGACGGCGCCGCGGAAGAAAGCGCGCGCTTTGTTCCGACGTCGGCATACGGGGCGCGGGAGCGGATGTTTCGGATTTTCGGAGGGACGGAGGCGGGGCAATCGCGGCATGGCGTATCGCGCAGTTTACGAAAAAATCCGCAAGAATACGGTCAAATCAGAAAATCTCTATTGACAAACGAAATGATTTTGTTATATAATACATGTAACGATTGAGGTGCAATTGCATAATGGCGGCAAATGATGAGAAGAGGATAATGGCATAAAAGCAGACGTACCGCCGCCGTGTTCGGGTGTGGCGGTTTTCGGCGTTGCCGTCATATGTCGCGCGTCGGACCGATAATGCGTCAAATTGCGCGCAATGCCTGTGCGTATTCTGTATTCGTCGGAGGGACGGACCGTGTCCCGGAACCGTACGGAGATATGCGGTAAAATCCGGTCGGAAAAACTGCGGAAGTATCGTCGGAGCGTCGGACGGAGAAAGCGCGCCGACGGAATACGAAATAATATAGCAAATAAGGAAACAAAGATGAAGTATCGGGAACTGATTTCCAAACTCACACTCGAAGAAAAGGTATCGCTGACATCCGGCAAGGATTTCTGGCAGACTGTGGGCATAAACCGCGACGGCGTGGATATCCCGTCCGCATTCATGTCCGACGGGCCGCACGGCATACGCAAACAGGCAGCCGCCGCAGATCATCTCGGGCTTAACGCGTCCATTCCCGCAACGTGCTTTCCGACGGCGGCGACGATGGCGAACAGCTGGAACGACGAACTCGGCGAAGAAATGGGCGAAATGCTCGGCGAGGAGGCTGTGGACGAACGCGTCAACGTATTGCTCGGACCGGGGATCAATATAAAACGCAATCCGCGCTGCGGCCGCAATTTCGAATATTTTTCCGAAGACCCTCTGCTTGCGGGCAAGATGGCGGCGGCATACATAAGGGGCATTCAGAAAAACGGGGTATCCGCGTGCGTCAAGCACTTCGCGCTCAACAATCAGGAAGAGCGGCGAATGGTCGTCAATTCCGTCACCGACGAGCGCACTATGCGCGAGATATATCTGACGGGATTCGAGATCGCCGTCAAGGAAGGGAAGCCGCGTACGCTGATGAGCTCGTATAACCTCGTCAACGGCACGCACGTCAACGAAAATATCCACCTTATGCGCGACATACTCCGCGACGAGTGGGGATACGATAAAGTCGTGGTCACCGACTGGGCGGGCAGCAACGACCGCGTGCAGGGACTCATCGCCGGCAATGAGATAGAGATGCCGTCCTGCCAGTATTCCAACGACGATCTGTACAAGGCGCTTACCGTCGGTTATGAACTTCCGCCGGAGCTGACTCCCGACCGTCCCGGCGATCAGTACAGCCGTATCATGGCGGCGATAAAGGACGGTAAACTGGACGAGCGCGTGCTGGACGAGTGCCTCGACAGACTGCTCGATCTTATCTTTGAAACGAATAAAGTATTCAAGGACCGCCCCGCCGACGAAAAACTCGCGGTCAGAAACGTCGACGCACATCACGAAATGGCAAAAAAGTGTGCGGAAGAGTGCATAGTTCTGCTGCGTAATGAAAACAACATGCTTCCGCTGGCAGCGGGAACGAAAGTCGCGGTCATCGGCGATTTCGCAAAAGTTCCCCGCTATCAGGGCGCGGGATCGAGCGTCGTCAATCCGACCAGGCTGGATTCGCCGCTCGCCGCGCTCGGCTTCGAAATAGAAAAATACAAAAAGAATCCTCTGCCCTGCGGCAAGGATAAAGTGGGAGCGCCCGGCAAAAACGCATACGGACTGGAAGTCGTCGGATACGAACCCGGTTTCGACCGTTACGGCAAGAACAAGCCGTCGCTCATCAAAAAAGCGGTCGCGCTTGCGAAGAAAGCGGACGTCGCTCTCGTATATGCGGGGCTTGACGAAGTGACCGAAGCGGAGGGACTGGACAGGAAGAACATAAAAATTCCTCAGCCGCAGACCGATCTCATCGACGCGCTCGCCGCTGCAGGCATAAAGACCGTCGTCGTGCTGTCGTGCGGTTCTGCGGTCGAGCTTCCGTTCGCAGACAAGGCGGACGCGATCGTACACGCATATCTCGGCGGACAGGCGATAGCGAACGCCGTACTCGACGTCATCGTAGGCAACGTCAACCCGTCTGGCAAACTCGCGGAAAGCTATCCGTATAAGTACGAGGATTGTCCGTCCGCGTCGCATTTTCCGGGCAGGCAGCTTACCGTCGAATACCGCGAAGGACTTTACGTCGGTTACCGCTATTACGATACGGCGGGAGTACCCGTCCGTTATCCGTTCGGTTACGGGCTGAGTTACACGACGTTCGAATACTCCGATCCCGTGATCACGGAAGAGGGAGTGAGTTTCGATATAACCAATACGGGCAGCCGCGACGGCAAGGAGATCGCGCAGCTGTACGTCGGACTCAGAGGCGGGAAAATTTTCAGACCCGCCAAGGAACTGAAAGGCTTTAAGAAAGTGCTTGTGAGAGCGGGAGAAAAGGTGAGAGTGACCATTCCGTTCGACGAGCGCACGTTCCGTTACTTCAACACGCTGACGGATAAATGGGAAATCGAGGGCGGCGAATACGACATTATGATAGGTTCGTCGTCGGCGGACATACGCCTTTCCGGAAAACTCACGGTGAAAGGAACGACGGAAGTCAATCCGTATGAGGGAGCGCCGCTCGGCAGTTACTATTCCGGTAAAACGGCAAACGTCGGTCTGGACGAGTTTACGGCGCTTATGCAGTGCGGCGCTCCGAGATACAAATATCCCGTGCCGTACCCCGGATATCCGTTCTATAAGAAAAAGAGAATGGTGATCGGATACAACAGTACCGTTGCAGATCTCAGATATTCGAAGAGATGGTTCGGCAGACTGTTCTCCGCGCTCATACGTTTTGCGCGCGCCTTCATGTGGAAGGTAGGCAACCGCACTCTGTCGAATACGCTGGAAATGGGCGTCGTTCATCAGCCCATACGCGGTATGGCGAAGTTCGGAGGAATGAACAGGGCGCGCATGGACGGACTTCTGCTGATGTGTAACGGACATTTGTTCAGAGGACTCGGACAGCTTATGCGGGGGAAAACCAAGGCTGAAGCAAAGGCGGAAAAACTCGCGCGCAAGCACAGCGAAGCCGAGATGAAAGATCAGGAGAAAATAAACAGGGACGCTGAATGATCGCGCAATAAATCCTAAACAAGGGGTGGAAATATATGAAGAAAAAAAGATGTGTGGCAATGTTGCTTGCCGGAGGGCAGGGATCGCGGCTCAAAGCGCTCACGACGACGGTGGCAAAACCCGCGGTATCCTTCGGCGGTAAATACCGCATTATCGATTTCCCGCTTTCGAACTGCACGAACTCCGGAATAGACACGGTGGGAGTGCTGACGCAGTATCAGCCTCTCGTGCTCAACGAGTACATAGGCATGGGCGAGAGCTGGGATCTCGATCGCAAGAACGGCGGCGCGCATGTTCTCGCGCCATATCAGGCAAAGCGCGGAGCGCGTTGGTACGAGGGAACGGCGAATGCGATTTACCAGAACATCCGGTTCCTCAACAAGTATGACAGCGAACACGTTCTGATACTTTCGGGCGACCATATATATAAAATGGATTACTCGAAAATGCTTGCGCAGCATATCGATACGGATGCGGATATCACGATAGCGGTCATCGACGTCCCCATAGAGGAAGCGTCGCGTTTCGGGATAATGAGCTACGACAAGACGAAGCGCATATTCGATTTTGCGGAAAAGCCGAAACAGCCGAAGAGCAACCACGCGTCCATGGGTGTGTATATGTTCAAAAAGGACGTGCTCGTACGCATGCTCACGGAGGATGACGCAGACCCGGACAGCGAGAAGGATTTCGGAAAAAACATCATTCCGAAAATGCTTTCTCTGAACATGCGCGTGTTTGCGTATCAGTTCGACGGCTACTGGAAAGACGTCGGGACGCTTAAAAGTCTGTGGGAGGCGAACATGGATCTTCTCGGTACGGATCCCGTGTTTGCGCTGGACGGCGATAACTGGAAGATATATTCGGGCAACAACGCCTATCCTCCCGCGCTGTTCGTAAGGTCGAGCGACGTGCGCAACAGCATAGTGACCGAGGGCGATATCATCGCCGGTTCGGTTATCAATTCCGTCATAGGCGAGGGCGTGACGATAGAAGAGGGCGCGGTAGTCGAGAATTCCATAATTTTCGGCGGTACTGTCATAGGCGCGGGCAGCAAAGTGTCGTATGCCATAGTGGACGAAAACGTGGTTATAGGCAAGAGCTGCGTTCTCGGCGATGCGAAGAGCAGCCCCGACCGCATAACGCTCGTCGGCAGAGATACGGTTCTTCCCGACGGCACCGAAATAGAGAGCGGCAGCGTTACGGAGGCGGAATGATATGAAAACCCTGGGTATAATTTTTTCCAATATTCACGAAAGAGACATCCCCGAACTGACGAAAGTGCGAACTCTCGCATCCGTGCCGTTTGGAGGAAGATACAGGTTGATAGATTTCGTTCTGTCCAATATGGTGAACAGCGGCATAACGAACGTCGGGATAATCACCAAATACAACTATCAGTCGCTTATGGATCACGTCCAGAGCGGCAAAAACTGGGATTTGTCCAGAAAGAACGGCGGGCTGACCATACTGCCTCCGTTCGGCGACGAAGCGGGCGGCGGCGTATTCGTCAATCGTTTCGAGGCGATAAAGAGCGTGGCGAGTTATATCCGCCATAACGAAGCGGATTACGTCGTCATGGCGGATTGCGACGTCATATGCAATCTCGATTTTGTACCCGCTCTTACCGAGCATGTGCGAAAGGGCGCGGATATAACGATGCTCATCCGTAAAAAGAAGGTAGGCCGCGGCGATCACGAGCGGCTGATCGTCGAGCAGGATGAAACGGGGCGCATAATCAGAACCTGCGGCATAGAGGGCGCGGAGGGCGAACATCTCGTCTATACCGATTTCATGATAATCAACCGCCGTCTGCTGCTGTATATTCTCGATCACAGCGCGCAGTGGGGTATAACGTCTTTTTCGCGCGACATATTGTCCAACGTAAAGGAATATAAGATATACGGTCACATTCTCGACTGCTATTGCGTGGCTGTCAACAGCCTTGCGGACTACTATGCGCATTCGATGGAACTTCTCGATCCGGACGTAGTGCGCGAACTGTTCTATAAAGGCGGACCGATATATACTAAAGTGCGCGATTCCGTTCCGGCAAAATTCACCGAGAGCGCGAAAGTCACCAATTCCATGATAGCGGACGGCTGCCTTATCGAGGGCGAAGTAACGAACTCCATTATTTTCCGCGGCTGCCACATAGCGAAAGGGGCAAAAGTTACCGGCTCCATAATCATGCAGGACTCCGTCGTGGAGTCAGGCTCCGCACTCAACTGCGTCGTCATGGATAAGGACGCGCACGTTCTCGATAACCGCCTGCTTTCGGGTCATCCCACTCATCCGTATTATATAGAAAAGGAGAGTACGATCTGAGCGGATTGTCTGCCGCCCGGACGGCGGCTCTGCGATGTGCCGGGATAAACGAATAAACGCGATGACGCGCCCGAAAAGGGCGCGTCTTTTGCGCGTTTATCGGCAAAAAGTCCGTTGCGTTTTCTGCGCTTTGCTGTCGGCTCACGGAAAAAATGTGACATTTTCGTTAAATTATATTCACCGAGCCGTCAAAATTATTGACAAAAACGGTGGAGGGAGGGTATAATAAATGCAATAATAAGTTTGCGCACGGAATGCGCGCAATAAGGAGGATAGAATGAAACAGAAAAGTCTTCCCGGCGGTATTGTCGGGATAATAGGCGGAGGTCTTATGGCGATCGGAGCAATCATCTGTTTGGCGATGTACGTTCCTTTGTTCGAACTTCTTGCCATGGATTCAATCTTGCTCGTTCGCGTTATCTTAGGCATACTCGGGTATCTTCTTGCATGCATATTCGGTATAGTCGGGGGAGTAGTTGCCATTTGCAGCAATAACGTGAAAGGCGGTGTGCTCAATATCGTTGCTACTTGTATGGGGCTTATGTGCGGTATATGTCTGATTGCTCCGCTTGCGTTTATAGGTATGGTTATCGCCCTCGTTGCCGTCATTCTCTGTTTTGCCGTTAAGAAGCCCGTGACTCCCAAAGCGGGTTATGCACAGCAGCCTTACGGACAGCAGCCTTACGGACAGCAGCCCTACGGTCAGCAGCCTTACGGTCAGAACCCTTACGGTCAGCCGCAGCAGCCGCAGTACGGTCAGAACCCTTATGCGGCGCAGAACGCTCCCAAATACGATCCGCAGACGGGCATGCCCGTTCAGCCGCAGAATAACGGCGATAAGACGGACGGAAGCGGCAGCTGACGAATTTAATAAGCGACGACTTAAAAGCGCGCCCGCACGGAAGAAGTGCCGGCGCGCTTTTGAAATTCTTGAAATTTCCGACTCGAAATCGCGCTAAAATTGTTTTCAAACGCGGGCATTTGTGATATTATATAAACGGAAGGCGGCGATCTGCCGCGCGGTTTTCCCGCAAAACAGGGGGCGGCAATGAAAAACGATTATTATAAAAAGGCTCTTTTGCGGCGCGGTGCGCTCGGCGTAATTTTATCGCTGTTTCTGGCGGGAGGGATAGTGATGATCCCCGTCGGGTTCGCCAACGGGCTTGTTCCCGTCGGCATTGTAGGGATAGTGCTTACCGTGCTCGGCTTTTACGGCTGCCCGATGGCGTGGGTATCGTTCGGCGGACTGACGGAGCACAGAGGCGTTTACGCGCTGATAACGGAAGACGGCATGCGCTCGGCAACGGGTATTGCGGCGGCTCTCGGCATAACCGTCAAGCGCACGAAGGAAAGTATACGCTGCCTGATAAGCAAGCGTTTTCTGCGAGGTTTTGCGTTCGACGGCGTCGAATATATAACCGCGATCGGGGAGGATAAGAGCGAAGAGGAGAAAAAGGCGCGCGCGGCTGCGGCGCTCGGTAAGTGTCCCAATTGCGGAGCGACGCTCGTTGAGAGCGACGGTAAATTCCGCTGTCCCTATTGCGGGTCAATGTTCGGGAACAAGTAAAATGCACATATGAGTAATAACCGCCCGCGGCTTTCGCCGCGGGCGGCTGCGGTATTTTACTGTGCTGCCGATAATCTTGTCTTCGTTGCTGCGGCATCCGTGCGCTGCCGCTCGAAATATACGATTAGCGGCGGGGCAGCGGCGAACGGAGAGTTTATGCGTTTCTGCGGCTTACTGCGGGACGGTTCAGCAATTGTTGCGTCTGCGCACTTCGGCGTTGTCGGCGAGCGTGCGCATGTAGTTCATGTCGCCCACGAGCTGCGCGCTCGTTGCGTTTGCTTTGGCTTGCAGTGCGTTCTGCACGTTTATGGACGCGCTGAGAGCGGCGAGGGAAGATCCGACAGTACTCTTCATGCTGTTTACGGAGTCTGTAAGATCTCTTATTTGCGCCGCCTGCTGCTCCGAAACGACTTGTATCTGCCTAGAGATGAGGGCGAAGCACTTGACCATATTCTGCTGCATTTGGTTGAAACCGCACGCAATTGTCTCGGAAATGCGTTTACGGCTTGTGCGGGAAATGAGTGTAAAATGCGCTATACGGGCAAAAAAGATCGCGCATAAAGCCTTAAAAAATTTTTCAAAAAGTTTAGCGAAAACACTTGACTTATAGAAGCAAATAGTATATTATAATCAAGCTGTCGCCCGAAAGACAGCCACGGCTTGTTATTTGGACCAAGTATTTAGAAGATTAAATACCGCTGGTATAACAGGATATCCCCGAAAAGAGAATACGGAAGAGCGAGGGACAGAGCGCCCGCGCCGCCGCTGACGGAGATATTGCGTTATGCCTTTTTTTGCGCCCTTCGGGGTGCGGCAAGCCCGTCTGATACGATATCGCAGTGCCGCTGTTGCGGCATCGGATATATACTCCGCCTGCTGGCGTGAGAGGGAATCGCACATTGACAACTACATAGAGAAGAAGCAAATTATCTTAAAGAAGAGAAAGGTATATGCGAAAAGCAAATACGCAATGGGAAGATAATTTGTCTTGCAATAAAGAGGAAATAGACGAAGATTAAAGCTATAAAGAGCGTATGGAGGATGCCGAGGCATCAGGCGCCGAAGAAGGACGCGGTAAGCTGCGAAAAGCTGCGGGGAGTCGCAAACAGACAC
>CASEMM010000018.1 GCA_949289095.1 uncultured Eubacteriales bacterium
AGTTGCTGTTTGTAACCGAGATACGCCTTGAAGTAACTCTGAATCGTCTCGCTGTTAAGCGTTTCCTTATTCTTCAATATCTGCAATTGATGATTCGTCGTATCGAGATTAACGTTTACTTCTTCGAGATCTCTGTTTATATTCGCAAGTTCGCTTTTCAAAGTTTCATCGTCCGGATCTTTTTCTATCTCCTTTTCCTTGTCGCTTTTTTGCTGTTCCAGCCCGCTCTTCTGCTCTTCAAGTCTTCCGCGGTTGAATTCCAGCATTTTACCGCCGGGAACTTCCGATTCGGTGATAAGATATTTGTAATTCGATACATCACGTATAAATTCACCGAAATCTTCCGTCGACGCATAAGCCGCGCTCAATCTGTACCGAATATCGAAATTGCTATCGGCTATGACATATTGCCCGAACGTATTCTCATATGCGGTGATCTGATCTTCTACCTGTTTTATCTCGTCCGAACGCTGTTCGAAGTATTTCAGATTTTTGAACGGGCCTTTGAGCTCGCCGCCGAATATCAGTCCCGTTTCACTGCAAGTTTCCTTGAACACGTCATAGCCGTTATACGTCAGCTTTCCGTCCGTTTCGACGGTGACGTTACTGCTCCATGCAGTTTTCTTTTCACCGTCGTCCGTAACGTAATAATACACGTCGCTGCATGCGTGATTTCTCCGCATTCCGTCCGTATAATCATAAGTTCCGTTTGATGAGCGCGTCAGCCGTTCGTCGGCATTGAGCCTGAATCCGCTGCCGCTGCCCGCGTTTTCCGTGTTTCCGTTCATGCAAACGTGCGCAAGCGAAACCGAAATCGGCGAATCTTCCATGCGGCAATCGGCGAAAGCGACCTTGCTCTGTCCCGTCGCGAGATTCACGAGCACTTTCGCTCCGCCCGCCGCGGAAAACGCGCGCTCGTTTCTCGCAGGATCGAGTCCGACGTCCTCGCTCATGCCGCCGCCGTTATAGTTCGACGCGTCCGCCGCCAGTGTCTGCGGAAGTACGGTGACGGGAATATATGCCTGATGCAGGATACCGTTTTTATCCCTGAAACACACGGCTGCTTGCGACATGCCTGCGCACAGCGGTTTGCTTTGGATAAAGGTGTTTTCGTCCGCGCGTTCCGTCGTGCCGTCGTCGTAAGTTATATATGCCGTCATGCCCGTCGTATCGATCGTATCGCCCGCGCGATATACCGTTTTATCCGGCATTTTCGTCACGTTCATCCTTCCGTTCTCGTATTCGATTTCGAGCACCGGAAGAGCGAAAACCGTTACTCCTCCGAAATACGTCCCCCTCGCCGCACACTGGCTGACGGTTACGATCACGCTTTCATCGGCGTTTTTCATCTTATCCGTGATATCCACGGTAATCTCTTCACCGTAGCCGGCGCTGTATGGCATTGAGTTTACGGTTACGTTTCTCGCCGTGCTGTCCGTAATACGCAATTTCAATGTAGCTTTCGTCATGTTCTCGCACTGAAATCTGTCGAGCTTATTCTTATGAATTATAATATCGCTTTCGACATATCTTCCTTCATACGGAGGAAACTCGCTTCCGGCTTCCGAGCGGATCTTATGACCTATGAGTTCGCGCTTTCCCGAATCCATATTCTTCAGATATGTATTATATTCGAAAGCTCCGTCCTCGTATTCCGCAGTTTCATATCCGTAACCGCGTACGTTCGTGACCACTATCTGCGGATCTATAACGACGGGAAACGCGCGTCCTTCGGCGTTTATCCACTCGGCGTCTGCAACCGCTTTGAGCATTATCTTTCCGTCGTCGGTAAATTCCGCGTCGTAATATACCGAGTCCGAACGCTCTCCGCGTGCGTCGTACATGAACGGCGCGGGGATATAACCCCACACGTATCCCGTGCCCTTGTTGATGAGGTCTATGCCGGTTCCGTCAGCGTTGACTTCCGCTTTCAGATTGTCCGTAAGCAATTCGAAAGCGTATTCGTAGCTCGCCGATTTTTCGCGGATTATTATGTCCTCCTTGATCCTGTCCGCTCCGACGGTATATTCGAAATCCGTTCCGCTTCTCACTCCCGCGTATCTTATCCTGCGGTTGCCGCATATATCGCCGCCGCAGCCCTCCGGGGTGCAGTGCGCTTTCTCCGCGTCCGCAGACAGCATCGCCGCACGGCATTGATCTTTTTCCACCTCGAAAATATCTCCGCGCCCGGGATTTTTGCGGAATTTCGAATGCAGATCCTGCGTGCGTATCTCGTAGTCGCTGCCCGTATCGGTAAAGGTATCGTGCAATTCCTCATACTCTCCCGTGTCCGTGCGGTAATGTATCCGTCTGCCGTAAAACGCCGCGATGCGCTTTCCGTTATCCGCGGCATATACCTTGCGGAATGCGCCGCGCTCCGAAAGCAGCTCCCTGCGCGCGGTTTCGCAAACCTCTTTTACGGACTCCGCTTGTTTAATGCCGTTCGCGGCGGGCGTCCGTTCCTCTTTTACCTTCTTGCCTATCGTTACTCTCATGTTATCCTCCGTTTTTTAATCGAATTTTTCGTATGCCTGCAAAATGTCTATGTTTTCCCTGCAATATTCCATGTCGGGATTGACCATGAAAAAGTCATTGTATCTGCGCGAAAACTTTACGTGACTGCTCCCGCGCTTCAGTTTTGCTATCCATTCCTCGTGCGACTTCGTGTAATAATGATCGACACAGATATAGTCGCGCGTGGGTTTTTCCATGGTCAGGATATACTCTTTCAGCCTGCGGCGGTGCTCGTCCACCACTTCGAATCCCTCTTCCGCTCTGCCGTTGTGTATGACCATTTCCGCCATGTATAGCGGCTGCGCGATCAGCTTGCCGACGTTTTCCGCCCATGTGTCGCCGTGACTCACTTTCGTGAACCTCTCGCGCAGCGGCTCGTCCGACTTCTTTACCCGCCCGTCGGCGCCGTACGTCACCCATATTGCGAACAGCCCCGCATACTCCTCGTAATCTTCGAGAAATTCGGGCAGACTTCTGCCGTCTTTCACCCGCACATGTTCGTCCGCGTCTATGAACCCCACCCAGCGGCTCACGCCGCGGGCGCGGCGCAGACAGTCGTTATACGCATCCGGCTGCGCGTCTTTGTGGCTGCCCGACCAGTCTATGACTTCCGTCCTCTCCGCGATCTCACCGCCGAGCGATCGCACGAACCCGCTCACGGGTTGTCTGCTTCCGTGATCGTATATGTAAAAGTGCTCCACTCCCTGCGCGATATGCCATTTAAGCCACTCTTCGAGATATTCGCTCTCATCCCGTATGATAAGACACAGCGAGCAATAATAGCGGAAACGCGTGTTTGCGGCTTCTCTTTTCAGCCGCTTCCGCCGTTCCGTCACGCTGATCCTGCGCGCTCGCTCCGCTTCCTCGGAAAGCGCGTGCGGCGCTTTGCCTATAATGAATCTGCCGTCCATATCATTCCTCCGCTTCCTGCGCGTCTGCCGCGGCGGGAACGGACGGCGCTTCTTCCGCGAAGTCGGCGGGCGTTTTTTCGCCGATGCCACAGGCGGGCGAGGCGTTCACGCATTTGGTCAGCGCGACGTATTCGTCTATTCTGCTCCCTACCGCCTGCCCGTCGAACGGAATGCCGCGCTCCGCGGCGAATTTTTCCGCTTCGGTCATGACGTAGTTTTTCTTTGCGTCTCCGTCCGCGCCGGGCAGCGTTTCCGCCGATCGGATATACCCGGGCAGCGCATTGCATATCTCCGCGATTCCTTCCGCGATTTTCTTCGCTTTCGCGCTCTTCGCGTACTTCGCTATGAGCGCGGCTATTCCGCCTATAAGCCCGATGCACGCGCCCGCAAGCGAAATAATGATTTCGAGATTTTCCATTTGTCGTTCTCCTTTGTCGTATTTTTCTTATTGCGTCTTTCCGGACAGCGGAGCATATGCGAAAGTATTCGGCACGTTTGCTTCGCTCCGCTTTTTCCCGCCCGATCAGCTTTTTCACGGGCGGACACCCGTTTGCCGCGCCTGCCCGCCGCACGCCGTTCGGTTTTCCTGCCCGAATGCTTCGCGCCTCGGACCCGCGGCATATGCGCCGCGTTCCGTCGGGCGACGGTTTTGTCCGTCCTCTCTTTCGGAATAATCGATTGTCTTACATTTTTCGCCTCCTTGTCGATAATGCCGCGCGGCGCGAATCGCCGATAATCGTCCCCGCGCGCGTTTTGCCGCCGAATGATTGCGCTTCTGCAGTGCGGCATTCCGCTGTACGGCAAAGCCGTAAACTCCCCGAAAAAACGAAAGCCCCCGACGGAAAGTATCAGATACTTTCCGTCGGGGGCTTCAACGCTTTCGCGGCATTGCTCTCCGTTCCGTTCTCGCCGTGACCTGAAACGCGATTTACTCTGCGGCTCTGTTTCAGCCGCGACGCGTTCCGTCGTTGGCGGTCAATTCGTTTTTCGTTTATTTCTCACTGTTCTCTTCCGGCAGATACGTATCGCAGCGTTCGTGCCTGCGCCCCGCCATGCGGCTCACCGATACCGCGCCGCAATGCGGACATTTCGCCTTTACCGTTCCTTTCGCATTTCTGAATCCCGTCGTCGCCGTTCCGCAGTTGCGGCACATCCGCACGACTTTCTGCCATTCGTTATTCACTCCTTTTCACCCCCTGTGTGTGGTAATCGGCGTTTCCGCTCCGCCTTTCTCCCGTCGGGGGAGAAAAACAGCTGCATTATATCAGATTAGAACATATGGTGCAACTGTTTTGCGCAATCATTCTGTGAAATTTTCTTCACAAAAACCGCGTGTATAAACCAACCCCGTCTGCCGCAAAGGCAGACGGGGTTGCCGCAATATGCGTCTGTTTGTTATAGGACCGGTTTTCACTCGAGCCGCGGAAACGAACCGATTATGTCCTATCCGAAAAGCCGCGTCTATTCGTTCTTATCCTCCGCGTTTTCCTCAGGCGCGGCGGCTGAATCGGGTGCGTCTGCGGACGGAGCAGAGGACGCGCTGCCGTGCAGACGTTCGAGTTCCTCCGCAGACCGCGCGTTTTCGGCTTTAAGCGTTTCTATTTCCCGCTTCTTTTTACCGAAGAAGAGAAACGCGCGCTTTTTCTTCACCTTTTCCGCACTGCCGTCGGACGAATCCGGCGACCCGCCGTTCTCCGCCGCTTTAAGTTTTTTCTTGCGTTTGGGCAGGAATATGACAAGCACGCGCCATATAACCACGCCGAACACCGATATGTTGATGAACCACACGACGAGCACCCACCACGCGAAGCCGAGTTCTATCGCCCTGGGATCGGAAATGGAAGTCTTATATTCGCTGTCGCCGCTCGTATCCGTCATCGCATACCAGTAAGTGTTGCATACCGTGTAAATTATGGCTTTTGCGGACTCGCGGGAAAGATTGACTTCGACCGGATCGTCAAGATCGACGACGCCGTGAGTGTTGGTGTTGGGATACTTCGGATTGAGTTCGAGATTAAGTCCCGCACGCAGACCGTCGTGCACGTTCATTACGGAATCGCTGCCGTCCGAATAATCGGTTATTACCGTACCCTTGAAGCCCCATTCGTCGCGGAGAATGCCGTTAATCATAGCCTGGTTCGCGCCCGCCCAGTTGGGACCTATCTTGTTGAAGGACACCATGACCGCATTTGCGCCGCCGTCCTTTACGGCTATTTCGAACGGACGGAGATAGTTTTCGCGGAAGTTCTGTTCGGTGAGCCACACGCGTTTATCCGTATAGGGGTTGGAATCGTAGAGCGCGAGATGTTTGAGGTAGCAATGCACGCCGTTGGACTTCGCACCCTTTATGAACGCGGCGGCGAGCTGTCCGCTAATGACGGCGTCCTCCGAATAGCACTCGTAGTTGCGTCCCGCGAGGTATTCCCTGTGCAGGTTTACGCAGGGCGCGTATATGCCGTTCACGCCGAAGTTCTGTCCGTCGACGCCGATCACCTGTCCTGCCTGATAGACGAGATACTTGTTCCACGTCTGACCGACGAGGTTTTCCGCGGGAAGCGCCGTGCATTTGAGTCCGGGCGCGTTGGGCGTCATGTTCGTGCGGTTGAATCCGCTCGGTCCGTCGTATTCGATATACTGCGGCTTGCCGACGCTCTCTATCGATGCGGAACCGTATCCGCCGTCCTCGACGACGTCGCGCAGTTCGGATATGCTTATCTGATCGAGCAGTTTATCCCAGGTAGCCGACTCCCAGTTTTCGGGATTTCCGAGGTGGAACATAAGCTCGTCGTTGTATTTGAACTTGAAATTCGCCTCGTCCTCTCCGTCGAACTGCTCCTTGGTTATGTGCTCGCCGTTTTCGCCGACGACGAGGCGCAGACCGCTGTCCACGGGATTTTCGTTCGCGGGCATATCGGAGAGTTCATAATCATAACCGTCGTAAGTATACTTGAATCCGTTGATTTCGCTGCCGCTCGGACGCTGCGCCTGAGCGGTGGGAACGGTGGCATCGAGATCCGCGCGGGACAGATACGTCCAGTCGACGGAAAGCGAAGAACCGTCC
Organism: uncultured Eubacteriales bacterium; assembly: GCA_949289095.1. Taxonomy (GTDB): domain Bacteria; phylum Bacillota; class Clostridia; order Christensenellales; family Pumilibacteraceae; genus Protoclostridium. The sequence continues at coordinate 6,487 of CASEMM010000018.1, forward strand.
AGCGGGCATCCGCCGTAAGCAAGATCCCCCGTAAAGCGGTTTTTCACTCTGCCGCCCGAAACGGGATCTTTACGTATGCGCTGATCGAGTTCCGCCGTATATTCGAGCACGCCGCCGTTCATATTCTTGAGATTATGAGCGTCCGTCATCAGTTTAAGCTGATAAGTGCCGTGTTCGAGTTCCCAGCCGGTTATAATGTTGTCGTTGGCGTCGTAGCAGTCATAGGACGCAAGCTCGTATGCTGTGATCGAGAACTCCACGATGTCGTAACCGTCGGGCTGGATCTCCTCCGTCTTTTCGAAATCGAGCAGCGCGACGTAAGGTTTCTCTATTCCGCCGTCGGTGTACGGCGCGGTCAGATACAGTTCGACGACGTCCTTGCCGGCCCTTTCGCCGGTGTTTGTAACTCGCACCTGAATATCTATGGTCGAGTCCTTGTCTATCGTGCCGCCGCTCGGAATGCTCACGCTTACGAGCTCCCAGTCGAACGTCGTATAGCTCAGTCCGTGACCGAACGGGAACTGCACTACGGCATCGTAACCCGTTTTATCGAATTTCGTCTTGCCGTCGTAATAACCGTCATGACCCGCCGTCTCGTACCATTTATAACCGAGATATATGTCCTCGATATACACGATGTCGCTCGACTCGCCGTTTACGCGCGTTATCTCGTTGACGTCGGGATCGTACACCACGGTATCCGCGAGTTTACCCGAGGGATTCACCTCGCCCGAAAGGATCTTGGGAATGGCGGTCGCGCCCGACTGCCCCATATAGCCGACGTTCATTGCCGCGTCTATACTTCCGAACGAAGGATCGTCGAGGAAACTCATGTCCATTATCGAGCCGGTATTGAATACGACGATGACGTTTTCAAAGTTCGCCGTACACATCTTTATGAGGCTCTCCTCTTCCGTGGATATCTCGTTGAAAGAACGGGAATTATCCGTTGCGAGGTCGTGCTTGGGCTGATGATCGTATATCCTGCCGATATACTCGCCGCTGTAACGGGAGAGCACGATCACCGCCGTGTTCGAATATTCCCTGGCGCGCTGTCTGACGTCCTCGGGGAACGCCGTGTCCGTCACGGGCTCTTTGAGCTTGGTGTTGTACCTGTTGCCCCAGTTGGCGTTTTCGCCCCAGTCGGCGTCTTCCGTCGTGCACCAATCCTCATAGATGTCTATTATTTCCTGATTATACTCGAATCCGTTCTGCGAGAACGCGTCGAGCAGAGTCACCTTCATGTCGGGGTGAACGTACGATCTGCCCGATCCGTTGCCCGCGAGCAGGAAGCCCGCGTCCGTCGCACCCCAGCCGAATATGTTCACCTTTATGGGGCTGCCGTCCGCATTCTTATCGAGCGGAAGTGTGGGCTTGCCGCCCGCGCGCGCCTCGTTTTTCATGAGCACTACGCCCTCGTTGCCCAGTTTGCGCACGAGCTCGTCGCCCGATTTTGCCGCCTCTTCTATAGCCGCGGCGTCGCCGCTTATCTGCTCCGCGCTGCCGAAGAACGTCGTTATTATGGGCGCGTAAGAATACGCTATCGCGTCGCCCACGATGAGCGCGATCATAACGATCGCCATAACGACGAGCGCGATTATATGTCCTACTTTAAGTTTTATCCTTGCCATGCGTCACCCCTTATGCCTCTGCATTGTAAAACAGATCGATCGCGTCAAAGTTGGGCGCGCGCATACTGCCGTCCGCGGGATCCTGCTGCTGCGCGATGCACTCGAACACTATGACGTTGTAGCCTTCTTCAAGCGTCACCGTACCGAGACTTATCTCCTGCCAGTTAAACCATATGCTGCCGCCCTCGGGAAGTTCCTTTTCGGGAATTACGACGTCCGTAAGATCGAGGGTCTCTCCTCCCACGGTCACCGTGAACACATCGCCGAATTTCACTTCAAGCGTGCCGCTGGGATTACTCTTGCGCAGCGTCGAGCAGGTGGTCACGACGAGTTCGTAATCTCCCGCGACATCGGCGTACACGTTGAACGTCAGTTTATCGCCGACTTTGACGTTTTCCACGCAGGCGTTACCTTCGCTGTGCGATTCGTTGTTCTTGATCCTGATGCCGTCCGAAGCGGGTTCGAGAACGGTGTAGCTGTCCGTCTCGCCGTGTGAGCCGTTCGCCTCCGCCTGCACCGTTATGCCGTCAAACACCGTGACGGTGAACGTGTCGGTCATGCTCACGCCGCCCGACTGTGCGGTAACGGTGAGCGTAAGCTCGCCCGCCGCGGTAAACGCGGTCTCTCCGCTGACGTATACGTTACTGTCGGCGTCGGTGACGGTGTAATCGGTTATGTTCTCGAAATATCCGTCCTCATACGTCGCCTTTACGGTAAGCCCCGTAAGATCTATCTTCTCGCCCTTGGCAAACACGTTGCGGTTGGGTTCGGAGACGATCTCGACGGCGGACAGCTTCCTCTCGGAAACGGTAACGGGTATCTGCTTTTCAAAGCCCTTATGCGTTATCGTGACATAGGTGTCTTCCGTTGTAAGAGCGCGGGACGGCGTCCA
>CASEMM010000019.1 GCA_949289095.1 uncultured Eubacteriales bacterium
AGGGCAGCCGTCTTGCAACGTATGCGGCGCGTTGCATAGAAAACGAGATACTCATGTATATCCGCGCCAATAAAAAGCACAGGTGCAACGTATCGCTGTCCGAATCGGTCGGCTCGGATAAGGACGGCAACGACATCACGCTCATCGACGTACTGTCAGTACCTGCGGAAACGGTTACCGAGCGCGTGGAATGCGATCTGATGATGGATAAAGTGCGCGAATGCGTAGCCGAACTTCCGACGCGCGAACGCATCATTATTACGCTCCGTTACGGTATGAACGGGGGCGAACCTCTGACGCAGCTTCAGGTAGCAAAAAAACTCGGGATCTCACGTTCGTACGTATCCCGTATAGAAAAAAAAGTGCTTTCGGGAATAGCAAATAAGCTCGGAGAACGGCAGTAAAACGTTTGCATTGACGCATTCCGATATGGTATAATAACCGCATATTTCTCACGGCAGAGGATAGTGATATGTGGATATTGTATCTGGTCGTTCTGATCGCGTATTTCGCAGTCATGGTATTTATCGGCGTCAAGACACGCTCGGGCGCGCGTTCGGTGGACGGTTTCGTTCTCGGCGGACGCAGCGTCGGTCCGTGGCTGTCGGCTTTCGCTTACGGCACGTCGTATTTTTCGGCAGTAATTTTTATCGGATATGCGGGGCAATTCGGCTGGTCATACGGCATTGCCGCAACGTGGATAGGCGTGGGCAACGCGGTTATAGGCTCGCTTATGGCATGGGCGGTACTCGGAAGGCGCACGCGCATAATGACGAGGCAGCTCGATTCCGCGACGATGCCGGATTATTTCGCAAAACGTTTCGGAGATAAAAATCTCGGCACGACGGCTTCTTGTATAGTTTTCATATTTCTTATTCCGTATACGGCGTCGCTGTATAAAGGACTGGGCAGCCTTTTTACCGCGGCATTCGATATACCGTATTTCGTCTGTATTCTCGTCATGGCGGCAGTTACTGCCGTTTACGTCCTGATAGGCGGATATATGGCGACAGTGTGGAACGATTTCGTGCAGGGAATAATCATGCTCGTCGGCATCGTTGTCATAATCGTTGCCGTTCTCGTAAATTTCGGCGGATTCGGCAATGCGATAAACGACCTTTCTCAGATTTCGGAGGGCGGTCAGGCAGGAGCATATACTTCATTTTTCGGACCCGATCTGTACGGACTTATAATGGTCATATTGCTTACGAGCCTCGGTACGTGGGGACTTCCGCAGATGGTTCAGAAATTCTATTCCGTAAAAACGGACGGCGGCGTTAAAAAGGGAATGATAATCAGCACGCTGTTCGCACTCATCGTCGCGGGTGGATGCTATTTTCTCGGCGGTTTCGGCAGACTCGCCGACGGAGTGACCGGCGCCGACGGAAACGTCATGTACGACGAGATTGTTCCGACAATGATAAGCGATCTCAATCAGCCGGTCATAATGGCGCTCGTGCTCGTGCTCGTCGTCGCAGCGTCAATGAGTACGCTGTCATCTCTCGTCATGAGTTCGAGCAGCACGATCACGCTCGACATAATAAAGGGAAGAATCAAAAAAGACCTTTCGCACAGGGGACAGATGTCGCTTATCCGTATATTCGTCGCGGTATTCATAGTGATAAGCGCCGTAATCGCAATAGTCTACGACGAGTTCGGATTGTCCTTCATCGCTCAGATGATGGGTGTGAGCTGGGGCGCTCTTGCGGGAGCGTTTCTCGCACCTTATCTGTTCAGCCTGTACTGGAAAGGAACGACGCGTACCGCCTGCTATGCATGCTTTGCATTCGGCGTTGCGGCAAGTCTGGCGGCGCTCGTGATTTCACTGTGCTCCGGCAGTCTGCCTGTCGGGTTCACGCAGTCGTTCATTTACAAATATGTCTTTTCGTCATCAATATACGTCGGCGTCTGGACGATGGTCGCGGGTTTTATAATAGTACCGACAGTGTCGCTCTTCACGAAAAAACCGCCGCGTCCGACGTTGGATAAACTGTTCGATCCGATACGTATTCTCGCGGAGAAGTCCGAACGCCTTGCGGATTCTCTCCTTTCGGACAGAGGCGGCGTGAGAGTGCTTGGCGGCGAATATGCCGCAGAACAGCCGGACGTTGCGGAGTACGGGCATGAAACAAAAGAAGACAGCGAAGAAAACACCCCCGGATAACCGGGGGTTGTTTCAATATGCGAGAGTGACCTGTAAGCCGAATTCTGTCTCGGACGGCTATCTGTCTTGGCCGTACGTTACCGTACGGCTCGAGCGATGCGGGAGGGAGGGCAGACGACCCGTTTCCCTCGATCTTGCACCGGATGGGGTTTACATAGCGTCTTCCGTTACCGGAAGACCGTGTGAGCTCTTACCTCACCGTTCCACCCTTACCGAACGAATCGGCGGTTTATTTCTGTTGCACTTTCCCTGGAGTCGCCTCCGCCGGTAGTTAGCCGGCATCCTGTCTTGCGGTGTTCGGACTTTCCTCGGCAACAAATTGCCGCAGCCGCCCGGTCACCTCGCAGATTTCATTATATAACTTTTTCATACGGAAATCAAGCGTTATAATGTATCGAAATGTGAGCATAATCGATGTTATGCCAATTTTCATCGCATTACTTATCGGAGTGCCGGTTGCCGCGGCATGTGCTGCCGCCGCCGTATATATGTTTTCCTCTGCACGCAGCGGCGGAATGTTCGAACTGCCGGAAGGGCTGACGCGCGCCGAAATTACGGCACGTATCCGCGCACTGCGCGGCAGCGACGACGGCCGACGGCTTGCGGCGGATTTTTTGCTTTGCGAAAGATATTGCAAAAAGGCGTATTCCGTTCTTCTGTCAAAGACGGAAGCGGGAAAACCCCTCGAAAGATACGAGCGCATTTTTGCGGAAAACTATATGCTCATAACGTCCTCTGTTTCTGAAGTGCGCCGCGGAATGCGCAGACTTATGCGTTTACCTGCGCGCGGCGAAGGGGGAGTGGCGGCATTTGCGGATTTAGTGACCGGCGGATTCGGAGAAAACGCAGACAGCGCGTCGGTAGCCGCATTCGTAGCGGCATTAAGCGCGCGGAAACCGCTGTCATGGAGCGAGATAAGAGCGCTTCCGACGGCATTCGGACTCGCGCGGCTGAGAAGAGCCGCGGTATACGCGTCAAAAATACTCTATCGCATGAAGTCCGAGCGGCACGCGCGCAGAGATGCTGCGCGCGGAAAAGCGGATAACAGGCGGCTGTATGACGCATCATACGTCAAAGCATATGAAGAAGCGGGAGGAAAAACCGACGGTTTTCCCCGCAGCGTATACTCTGCCCGTGCGGAAGACGCGGAAGTACTGTCGCGTTACGGAGCGGGAATGGAAACGCTCGTAGCGGGAATGCGGTCAGAAGTCTTTACTGATGAATTTCTCGTTTCACTGTCTGCGGCGGCAGACGTCTACTGCACGCGTACGCGCGGATTCGAATGTCTTACGACGCAGACACGCGTCTTTTTTCTCTCACTTACCGAAAAGAAAGCGGCAAAATGCGGAATTCAGGACGCAGCCATGGCGGAAAGAATTGCCATGAGCGCCGAGCGTGACGGAGAAGATATTTCCGAATACCTGATACCTCGCCCGAATAAAGCCGCGCTTCCTTTGCGCATCGCCGTATGCGCGCTGTTCGCCGCTGCAGCGTGTGCGTTATGCGCGATTTTTTTACCGTTTCCTTGCGGAACGGTATGCGCGTTGCTGTCGCTGCCCGCGGCATACCATGCGTTTTCTTCGTTGTCGCTGGCATTGCCGTATTCGCTTTGCGCCAAGCAGTCGGTACCCGAACTCATGCGCGGATACTATAAAGAGCGTAATACGGCGATAGTCGTATGCGCCGCTTTGTCAGGGCGCGAAGATCTTGAACGCGCATACTCGCATCTCATGTCCAATGCCGCGGCAAACCGTGACAAAATGTTCTCGTACTGTCTTCTTGCCGATTGCATCTCTGCGGCATACGCACCGTCGGAGGCGGCGTCCGACGCAGCCGAACTGAACGCGCCGGAACGAGTTTCGGTACTGATCCGAAAAAGACCGCGCGACAGAAAACGCGGTGCGATCGCGGATTTCAATTCCGCAGTGCTTTCGGGGGATTATTCGTCCTTCTTCGTCTCCGGTACGCCCGAAAGCTGTGAATACGCCGTAGTGCTCGACACGGACACGTTTATCGCAGATGCGGCAAAACTCGTCGGTATAGCGGAACATCCGTACAACCGCAGATATGCGGTAATGACTCTGGATATGCGCGTAGCCGTCGGAAGCATGAGTACGCATTTTTCACGGTTGATGAATGACGGCGGTATGCCGAGATACAGTCCGGCAGTGACAGGAGCGCTCAGCACACTGCACGGATTTTCCTGCTTTTCCGGGAAGGGAATTTATCGCATAAGCGAATTTGCGGTACGCACGGGCAGTGCATTTCCGGAAGAGAAACTGCTCAGTCACGATTTTGCGGAAGGTGCGCTCGCCGGATGCGGAGATTCCGGCATAATCGCGCTCGAATCATGCCCGAAAAATTCCGCGGCATATTACGCGAGAGAGGAACGGTGGATAAGAGGAGACATTCAGTGTCTTCCGCATCTCAGAAAAAACGCACCCGACGCAAACGGAGCAAAGCGGGGGACGGCATTTCCGGCTGCGGCGAAAGCGGTGGCGGCAGAAAACGTCATACGCGCGGTTTTTCCGCTCATGTCGCTTTCGGCACTGATAGTCGCCGTCGTCTGCCGCATTCCTGCCGCCGCGGCGCTCGCTTTGCTGCCCTATATCCTGCCTTTTGTCTTTTCGTTTACGTCACTTTTTGCGGATCCCCGCCGCACCGCGAAAACGTTTCTCCGCTCGCTGATCGACATCGTATATCTGCCTCATACCGCGTTCGTATATACCGCGGCGGTTTTGTCAGCATTGAAAGCAATGGCAACCGGCAGGGGACTCATGCGCTGGAATACGTTTACTCCGTCATACGGCGTACGCCCGCTGTTTATCGCAAATCTCGCTGCGGGAAGCGTATGCGCCGCGTTTTTCGCAATTCATCCGTCGGTATACTCAGCGACATTTGCACTGCTGTTTCTGCTCGCACTTCCCGTCGACATGCTTATCTGCAGAGAGGATACGATTCGGCGCATAACAAAAGAGGATATAAATCGTTGCACTGCGCTCGCGGAAAAGACGTGGCAGTATTTTCTCTCGGCGTTCGACGCTTCGGGGAGCGGAATGCCACCCGATAACAGATCGGACGACAACGGTTGGGCAATGCGTACGTCGCCGACGGATATAGGCATGGCTCTTTCTGCCGCCGTATGCGCATGCGACATGGGAATAACGGACGAACGCGGACGGGATGAATTCATAGGAAAAATACTTACCGCTTATTCGAAACTGGAAAAATACCGCGGATGTCCGTACAACTGGTACGACGCAAAAAGCGGCGCAAAACTTCACCCCGCATATATTTCGTCCGTCGACTGCGGAAATCTCACGGCAGCGCTGTTTCACGTCGCATCTACCGGCGGGAAAAACGCGGAAGCAGCACTCGGACTGATAAATAACATGGATATGACCTTTCTTTTCAAGGGTAGTATGTTACGCATAGGTTATAACGCGGATGCGCATTCGGCGGACGCCGGCATATACGATCTGCTTGCCTCAGAGAGCGCGCTGACATATCTTATGACCTACACAACGGGCGCATCCGGAAAAGACGGTTATATGTCGCTGTCGCGCCGTGCTCTCAAATACAAAGGCGCAGCTCTTGCATCATGGACCGGCGGCGTTTTCGAATATCTGCTGCCGCTGCTTTATATGCCCGCACCGCGTCATTCGCTGCTTTACGAAAGCGCGTATTCCGCAATACGTTCGCACGCCGCATATGCAAAGGAATGCGGCAGTCCGATAGCCGGAGCGAGCGAATCGCTGTATGCCGAACGCCATGACAACGGCGATTACGCATATCGCGCTTTCGGCTGCCCGCACATAGCTCTCGCGCCGCCTGACGGCAAAAAAGTATTTGCGCCGTATGCCGGAATAATGTGCGCCGCATTTACACGCGATGCGTCGGAAACAGAACGGCTTGCCGATAATTACGGCGGACGCTTCGGGCTTTACGACGCTCTCGATACGGACGCCGACGTTACCGTAAGAAGCGAAATGACGCATCACCAGGGAATGGTGATGATGTCGCTGTGCGAACTGTGCCGGCCCGGGGCCACGGCAGCACGGATGAAAAACTTCGCGGGAATAAGAGCCGCGTTTATGCTGCTGGAAGAACCTGCGGACGCCGTCCGCCGCGCCGCGCGCAAACCTGCGACGAGCCGTCTGCGAGAGGAAGAACGCGGAAGACGGGGAATAACCCGCGGAATCATGCCGGACTACTCGTTTCTCACAAACGGCTCATATCGGCTGATTATAGACGCTCACGGGCGCGGCGCATCATTCTGCCGCGGTCTGTGCGTATCGAGATTCGACGAACCTGACGGACTGCGGATACAGGCGGAAACGAACGGCAGAAAAGAAGATCTGACTGAATATTCGGAATGCATGCACTACGGCGATCGGTCGGTTTTTGTCAGAAATTTCGGCGGGATTGCATTCGAAACATGCGCGGCGGTTATCCCCGGAAAAAACGCCGAGATAAGAAGAATATGCTGCAGAAACAGCTCCGGAAGAAATGCCGTGATAACCTTCTTTGCACGAGACATACCGTGTCTGACCGGCAGAACGGCAGATCTCGCGCATAAGACTTTTTCGCGCATGTTCATATCCACGGCGTACGACGAACGCGGGGATTACGTCAGAGCGATGCGAAAGGGCGAGGAAAACATGTCCGCGCTGTATTGCAGCATTCCCGCAGAGTACTGCGGAGACGAGAGATTTGCGCTGACAGGTAAAGGAATGCGTTTCGGTGCGACTACGGAAGCAGCCCTGTATGCAAAGACGACCGTTGTTCTCGCTCCGGGAGAAGAAAAAAAGCTGTCGTTCGTGCTTGCATGCGGCGTGAAAGGCGAGCTTGACATGCTTGCGCGCGCAATACGCGATCGAGGTTATGCCGAATATTGCATAGCAGGCGCGCGTTCAGCGCCGCGCGATCTCGGAATGCCTGCGGCATTTGCGGAAGCGGCGAGCGCGATAATCGCCGGAGGAGAATCAAAGGGCGTTCCGCCGCGCATAACGCTTACGGTTTCAGAAAGAGACGCAGTCGCCGCCGTCGCCGCGCTGAGAAATCTGAAAGAGGCGGCATTATACGGCGCGGTGTGCGACGTGAGCGTGCTGAGCCGCATTTCGCCGGAATCGCCGTCAGCGGGTCTCATACGAGAAGCGGCGGAAAAATTCGGCAGATGCGAGATATCGGATATTTCCGGCGGAATAACGGAACATGCCGCGGAAGCAATGGCGGCGGGAAAAGATCTCCGTTCGCTGCGCAACATATCGCTGCCGCCGCTGCCGTCGCTTCCATGCAGACCGTTCCCGCAGACCGAACCCGCGCGCAGGACGACGGAATATCCGCTCGGCATAGGCGGATTCACTTCGGACGGCGGCTATTTTATAGATGCCGCAACGCCTTCGCCGTGGTATAACGTCATGTCGGACGGCAGTATAGGCTGTCTCGTTTCCGACAGAGGCGAATACACGTTTGCGGCGAATGCCAGAGAAGAAAAACTGACTTATCATTCCTGCGACGAACTGAACGACGTGCCCGGAGACGGGGTGATATTCGGCGAAGGCGGCTGCCTATGGAGTACTTCCCGTACCGCGGTTCCTCTCTGCTGCGAATATACGGCATATCACGGAAAAGGATACAGCGAACTGTCCTGCGGCTACAATGCAGTGCGCGCAACGAGACGCGTCTATATCGAAAACGGCGTTAAATACAGCAGAATAACGCTTGAAAACGCACGGAACGTCCGTCGGAGAATTCGCGTTATGTACTTTGCGGAACTGGTACTCGGCGATATGCGCTGCCGCACTGCGGGTGGTGTGAAATGCGGCAGATACGACGGAGGAATATATGCGTCCGACGGCAGTCTTTCGGTATACCTGACCGCAGACAGACCGCCCGCCGAATATTCGTTCCGTTCTGAAAGTTACCGCGACGGCGCGGGACACATAGCCGCATGCAGAGGACTGTGCGAAGGAGGAATCACTCCGGCGCTCGCATATTCGTGCGGAATCATACTGCCGCCGGCGGGAAAAACGGAAATCGTATTCGCGCTTTCCGTGCGTCCCGTTACGGTTACTGCGCAATCGGCAAACGAAGCGTTTGCGCGCGTAGCGGAGAGATATGCGGAACTTTCGCCCGTAGTTTCCGACGAAAAACCCGTAGGGTATTATCTGCAATCCCTCGCATATCAGACGCTTGTCGCACGGTTCACGGCAAAATGCGGTTTTCAGCAGCCGGGAGGAGCTACGGGATTCAGGGACGCGCTGCAGGATTCGACGGCGCTTATCGGAATATGCCCGTCCGAAGTGCGTGCATTGCTGCTTAAATGCGCGGCGCGACAGTTCGAAGAAGGGGACGTCCTGCACTGGTGGCATGAACCTGCTGTCGGAGTGCGCACCCGTATATGCGACGACAAACTGTTTCTGCCGTATGCGGCGGCGGAATATATGGAGCGTACGGGCGACTTAACGCTTCTTTCGGAAAAAGCGGCATATCTCGAAGGCAAACCGGTTCCGGACGGTCAGAGTTCGTTATATGCTTCGTTTTCCGAAAGTCATATGACGGAAAATTTCGCGGCGCACGTAATGCGGGCGTTCCGATCGGTGAAACTGTCGAAGAGAGGGCTGGTTCTTATGGGAGGAGGAGACTGGAACGACGGGATGGACGGAGTGGGCAGACTCGGCAAAGGTGAAAGCGTGTGGTGTACGATGTTCGCATATTACGCTGCGGGTCGCTGGATGAGATATGCGGGAGAAGAAGACTCAAAATATCTTGCGCTGCTCCGTGCCCGTCTTAAAAAAGCGATTGCGGGATGCAAACGCGGTAACGCATATCTGCGCGCCATCGACGACGAAGGCAATCCTATAGGCGCCGGCTGCGGAAACGAATGCCGCGCCGATCTTCTCGTTGCAGCATGGGCGGTGTTGTCCGGAATCGAAAAAGGCGAAAGTGCCCGCAAAGTACTGGAAGAGGCATACAACTCGCTGTATGACGCCGAAAACAGGCTTATAAAACTTCTCGATCCGCCGTTTACCGATCCGTCGGTAGGGTATATAGCCGACTATCCGCCGGGAGTTCGCGAAAACGGCGGACAGTACACGCACGCCGCGGTATGGTTCGTGTGCGCTCTGTTCGAGGCGGATATGGACGAACCCGGATGCAGGCTTATGCACGATCTGCTTCCCTCATCGCATTCGTCCGACGCGGAAGGATGCGAACGGTATATGAAAGAACCGTATGTAATGGCAGGCGACGTATACTCAGGCGCGCTTGCAGGCAGAGGCGGCTGGACCTGGTACACGGGTTCGGCAGGTTGGATGTACCGCACCATTATCGAACTGTATTACGGAATAGACATACGCGCAGGCAAGGCGAGCATACGTCCGCATATGACAAAAGGCGAAGCGGACGTGACGGTAAGGGCTGGCGGCTCCTCGTTTACGGTGAAAATACGCGCCGACGGCACCGGCAAAAGAACGCTTGCCGTCGGAAATGCGGAATATCCGTCATATGTATTCGGGCTGCGTACTCTGAACGGTAAGGAAGTCATCGTATACCGCGGCGATGAAAATGACTGAAATTATCCGTAAATGAGTTGACTAACGCTGTGCATTGGTGTATAATGCGTGTAAATGGACGATCTGTTCACAATGGCGGCAGGCAATATGATGGCTCCTCTCGCCGAGAGAATGCGACCCCGTTCGCTGTCCGATTTTATCGGACAGAAACATCTGGTCGCTCCCGATTCACTGCTTGCGCGGGCAATAAGGACGGATAAACTGGGCAGCTGCATTTTCTTCGGTCCTCCCGGAACGGGCAAAACTACGCTTGCCGGCATTATAGCCGAATCGACAAAAGGTGCGTTCGCAAAAATGAACGCCGTGACAAGCGGCGTGTCGGACGCGAAAAAACTGATAGAAGAGGCCCGAGACAGGCTTAAAATGTACGGTAAACGCACGTACCTGCTGCTGGACGAATGTCACAGATGGAACAAGGCGCAGTCGGACTGCGTGCTTTCCGCCATAGAAGACGGCAGCATAATCTTTATAGGCTCCACAACGGAAAATCCGTACGTGTCCATGACAAAAGCAATCGTCTCCCGTTGCCGCGTATTCGAACTCAGGCCGCTTACGGACGCCGAGGTGGAAACCGGACTTCGCCGCGCGTTAGCCGACAGGAAAAACGGATACGGCAATATGAAACTGACGGTAACGGACGAAGCGATCGCTCACTTCGTATGGGCGTCGAACGGCGATCTCCGCAGCGCGTACGGCTCGCTCGAACTTGCGGTTTTATCCACGCCTCCGGATGCGGAAGGTCGCATAACGGTGGATGCGAAAGTTGCGGAACAATCCGCGCAGAAGAAACTGCTGTCCGTTGACGAAACACTGTATTACGATATGCTGTCGGCATTCTGCAAATCGCTTCGCGGCAGCGCTCCGGACGCCGCGTTGTATTACGCGTTCAGGTTAATAGAGAGCGGCTGCGATCCGATGCTGATATTCCGCAGACTTATGGCGCATGCGGCAGAGGACGTGGGGCTGTCTGATACGAACGCTCTCGTCGTTGCCGTGAGCGCGTGCCAGGCATACGAGCGGATGGGTTCTCCGGAAGGATTGATCCCACTTACTGAAGCCATAATATGCGTTGCGACGTCGCCGAAGTCCAATTCGGTGGTGGTTGCGAGAGATGCGGCGATAAAGTGCGTCCGTGAAAGCGGCGACAGTACGGTTCCTTATCAGCTCAGGAATTATCCCGAAAATTCGCCCAATCACGACGGCAGGACATACGTTTATCCTCACGATCACGGCGGATATTTCAAACAGGAATACATGCCGGACGCTCTCGCGGGAAGGAAATTCTATTTCCCGAAATCGGAGGGCAACGAACCGAAAATAGCCGAATTCATGGAACGCGTCAAGCGCATCGAGGATGAATCGGACACTGACAAATAAAGCGACAAAGGCGTCGTTTCTCCGGGGAGAAGCGACGCCTTTTACATAAATAACGGCGTGTAAATTATCGCAATCGCCACATGATGCGTGGATTTTAATGAAAATTTAATGATATGATACTTGAATTTTATGAGTCGTATCGTGCAAGAATATCGTTTTACATTTATCATCGCAATAAAGTATAATAAGTCTGGGACGTAAAAGAACGTAAAAATGAAAAAACCTGGTAAAAAAACAATAATATTTTTAGCGGTATCGGCTATTGCGGCGGCTGCGCTCATCGCCGGAATCGTTCTCACCGACGGAATGGGCGGCGATAAAGAGAGCATCAATACCGTCATGAAAGACGCAGTTCTGCACGAAGGAGACGGGATAAGTCTGTTCGGAGGAAACGGCGTCAATCCGGGACTGATATCGAGCGGAGTAATGACCGTAAGCATACTGATATTCGCGCTTGTGCTGCGCCTGTTCGTTATTCCGCGTTTCAGGATCATTCCCGGAAAATTTCAGTCGGTGATAGAAAAAGCGGTTGAATATTTCGACGGTCTCGGCAAAAACAGCAACGAAAGACATTCGGGGTTCATAGGCGCGTATGCGTTTTGCGCGGGAACGTATATATTCTTCGGAACGCTGTTCGAACTGATCGGGGTTCCCGTGCAGACCGTAAACGGAACGACGGTATGTCTGCCCGCGCCGCTGTCTGACATAAACGGCGCAATTTCGATAGGTTGTCTGTCCTATCTCGTAATACTGTTCGGCGGACTGATAATACGCGGACCCAAAGGAATGCTGCTTGCGCTCAAGGATTTCTCTTTGCCGATATCCATGAGCTTCAGACTTTTCGGAGCGCTTCTCAGCGGCGCGCTCGTGACCGAACTCATTTATTATTATGCCGCGCTCAGCTTTGTACTGCCTGTAATAGTAGGCGTGCTGTTTACTCTTCTTCATGCGGTAATACAGGCATACGTTCTTACGATGCTGACGACAATGTTCTTCGGGGAAGTGACCGAAAAACCAGAAACGATAAAAGAAAGAACCGCTGTCGGTCCTGTCGACAGGATCGCTGCGTAAAATAAACTCACGAAGAAAACTTTTTCAAGGAGATCTGTAATCATGAAAAGACTGACCGGAAACATCGCGGTAATTAAGACAGCGTTCGCGGCATTCGTGCTCGCAGCGCTTGCATGCGCCGTTATAGCGCTCGTCGTGACGGCGTCGTCAGCATACGGTACGGCGGCTTCCGCGACGCCCGTCGAAAATACGACCGCCGTATCCGCCGTTGCGGACCGCGACACATTCGTCATCGTTTCTTCCGAAACGGATGCTTCCGCGGAAACGGATACCGGAACGGCGGACAGTACTGACGACGGTACTGCGGCAAAGGCGATAGGCGCATCGCTTGCGATAGGCATAGCGGCTGCGGCTGCCGCAATCGGCATGGCAATCGCGATAAGCAAGACAAACGACAGCATAGCGCGCCAGCCGGAAATGGAAGGTAAACTCAGAAGCAATATGATGCTCGGACTCGTATTTATCGAAACCGTTGTCATATATGCGCTCATAGTAGGTATATTGGTGGTATTCGTACTCTGACGCAGGGAGGTGCTTATGCCTTTTAGCGAAATACTCGCTTCCGTGCCTCTCAATATCGACTGGCAGCAGATACTTCTGCATTTACTGAACTTTCTCATTCTTGCGGTAGGACTGACGCTGCTCGTATACCGTCCCGTCAAAAAATTCCTTGCAAAGCGCAAAAAGCACTTCGAGGATAGGGAAAAGGATGCGGAAGAAAAAAAGCAGCACGCCGAGGAAATGAAGACCGAATACGAAAGCAAACTCGGCAGCGTGGATGCGGAGATAGAAAACAAACGCGTGACCGCACGCCGCGAAGCGGAGGAAAGCGCGCGTCTGACGACGGAGAAAGCTGACGAACGGGCTGCCGCGATATTATCACACGCACGTTCGAGCGCCGCCGCTCAGAAGCGTAAACTTCTCGACGAGGCCGGCAGCGACATCACGGGAATGGTGGTTGCGGCGACTGAAAAACTGCTCGGCGCATCGCAGTCCTCGCAAACGGATTCCGTGCTTTACGACAGATTCGTGACGGAAACAAACGTCGATCTTCCGCCGGAAAAACCGGGCAGCGAAGCGGAACGCAATGCCGCGCTTACCGAGGAACGCGCCCGTATGCAGGCGGACGAACTGATACGGTCCGCGCGTGAAAACGCCGAGAAAGAGGCAGACAGGATTCTCGAAACCGCACGCGGCGGTATTGCGGATGCCGTCGCTCTTGCAGCCGCGAAACTCATCGAAGACTTCGGTAGCGCGGATGACGGCGAACTGTACGACAAATTTCTCGCAGAAGCGGAACGGAGCGAACGTAAATGAAAAAAAACGACAAGAACACAAGCGAAAAACTTCATGCGCTGCTCTGCTGCGTAACCCCGCCCGACGAAAAGCAGAAGAAAGGCATTCTTGCTTTTCTAGAAAAAAAATACGGCGCTTGCGAACTGGAAATTACGGTCGATCCGTCACTTCGCGGAGGCTTCGTGCTGCATGCGGGGGCGGACGTATATGATTGGAGCGTCAAGGGCAGAGTGGAACAGCTTCGCCGAAGTCTCGACCTTTCCGGAACGGACGCGGACGGCATTATACCGCTGCTGAAAGAAAAAATCGCTTCTTTCGAACTCGAACGGGAAAGCTGCGAACGAGGAACCGTGCTGTCAGTCGGTGACGGAATAGCAACGCTTACCGGTTTGGAAAACGTGCAGTACGGAGAGATTATCGTATTCGACTCGGGCGTAAAAGGCATGGTGCAGGATCTTCGCGCCGGCGAGGCGGGCTGCATACTTTTTGATGCTGCCGGTGAAGTATGTCAGGGAAGCACGGCAGTGCGGACGGGCAAAACGGCAGGCATGCCCGTGGGCGACGCTTTCCTCGGAAGAGTAGTAAATGCGCTCGGAGAGCCTGTCGACGGTCTCGACGAAATACCTTCTTCGGGTTATAATCCCGTTGAAACGCCCGCGCCCGGCATACTCGACCGTCAGCCGGTAAACAAGCCTCTCGAAACGGGAATGATCGCGATTGACTCTATGTTCCCGATAGGAAGAGGACAGCGCGAACTGATCATCGGAGACAGACAGACGGGAAAAACCACGATAGCGGTTGATACCATACTCAATCAGAGAGGCAAAAACGTTATCTGCATATACGTTGCGATAGGTCAGAAAGCGAGTTCTGTCGCGCATACGGTGGAAATACTCCGCCGTGCGGGCGCTCTCGCGTATTCATGCGTTGTCGTAGCAACGGCTTCCGATACGGCTCCGCTTCAATATATTGCTCCGTATGCGGGATGCGCTCTTGCGGAGTACTTCATGAACAGCGGAAAAGACGTGCTCATCGTGTACGACGATCTTTCAAAACACGCCGTCGCATACCGTGCGCTCAGCCTGTTGCTCGGCAGAAGTCCGGGCAGAGAGGCGTATCCGGGCGACGTATTCTATCTCCATTCACGCCTTCTTGAACGTTCTGCGCATCTCTCCGACGAAAAAGGCGGAGGCAGCATGACGGCTCTGCCCATAGTGGAAACGCAGGCGGGCGACGTTTCCGCGTACATTCCGACAAACATAATATCCATTACGGACGGACAGATCTTCCTTGAAAGCAACCTGTTCTTCTCCGGACAGCGTCCTGCTGTAAACGTCGGATTGTCCGTCTCGCGCGTGGGCGGTGCCGCGCAGTTCAAAGCGCTCCGCAAGGCTGCGGGCACGTTGCGCATAGATCTCGCGCAGTACCGTGAAATGGAAATATTCACGCAGTTCTCCAGCGACCTCGACGACGCAACGAAAGAGCAGCTCGTCTACGGACAGGGACTCATGCAGCTTCTCCGTCAGCCGCAGCATTCTCCGATGACGCTCGCCGACCAGGTTATATCGCTTATAGCTGCAACCGAACGTACATTCGTCGATGTGCCCGTCGCTCTTATCAAGGAAAAGCAGAACGAACTGCTCGGAAGATTTGAGGCGGCTCATAGCGAAATAGTCGACGAAATCAATGATAAAAAGGATCTGAGCGACGATCTCAGACAACGCATAATCGCCGCCATTGAAGAATTCGGCGTACGGTAACGGAGGCTTTCTATGGCAAATGCCAAAGAAATTCGCAATCACATACAAAGCGTGCGCGATACGCGGAAGATCACGAATGCGATGTATATGATATCATCCGCAAAACTGAGAAAAGTCAAGTCGGAACTCGACAGAACGCGTCCTTATTTCGACGCGCTCAAAACGGAAATAAAGCGCATTTTCAGATATAACAATAACGGTATTTCCAGTCTCTATTTCTATCCTACGGACAACGAACCCAAACTCGAAGGCACATATGCGTGCCTCGTGATTACCGCCGATAAGGGAATGGCGGGTCCGTACAATCATAATGTCATAAAATCCGCAATGGAAATGCTCGAAGAGCATCCGGACACAAAACTGTATGTGGTCGGGGAAGTCGGAAGGCAGTATTTCATTAAACGCAGTATCCCGATAGAACGGTCTTTTCTGTACCCTGCGAAGGATCCTACTCTGCGCCGCGCGAGGGAAATCACGGGTATGCTCCTCGAAAAATTCGCCGCGCGCGAGTTTCAGAAGATTTATATAATTTATACCGATATGAAGAGCAGTCTCGTCGCCGAACCGGTCGTTTTCCGCCTTCTGCCGTTTCACCGCACGGAGTTCTCCGGCGATGCCGCGGAAAAGGAAAAAGTCAGATTCGAATTTTCGCCGTCGATAGAAAAAGTGCTTGACAACATAATTCCAGGATACGTGTGCGGATTCATATACAGCGCACTCGTCGACAGTTTTTGCAGCGAGCAGAACGCGCGCATGACGGCAATGGACTCAGCCAGCCGCAACGCGGATAAAATGCTGAAAGAACTTACGATGCACTATAACCGCGTGCGGCAGGCGGCCATAACGCAGGAGATAACCGA